>JBNGDK010000119.1:0-1056 GCA_049975405.1 Candidatus Methanospirareceae archaeon | reverse complement strand
TATTTAACCTGTATGTTTTCTATGAGGTAGCATCTCTCACTGCGTATGCATTGATCGCAAGTGCAGGTGGACGAGCATTTAGAGCATCGTATACTTACCTAATAATGGGTAGTATTGGTATTTGCTTTTATTTGCTTGGCGTCGGATTCCTTTATGCGGCAACAGGCTCGCTGAATATGCACGATGTCTCGCTTTTATTGCCACCGCTCTATGGGAGTAGAGTAGTCCAAGCGGCTTTTGTGTTCTTCTTTACCGGCTTGAGCATCAAGTTGGGTCTCTTCCCGCTACATATGTGGAAACCAGACGCATATACGTATTCTCCTTCGGGGATTAGTGTAATCCTATCAGCAGCGATGTCAACCGTTACCGTATATGTACTTATACGGGTTATTTACTCCGTTTTCACGCTCGAGTTCATCAGAAGTTACGTCGGTATGGATATAACCATCTGCTGGATAGCCGCGATAGGAATCATAGCAGGGTCAGTGCTTGCGATAGTGCAGCATAATTTAAAGAGGATGCTGGCCTATTCCAGTATCTCGCAGATGGGTTATTTCGTGCTGGGAATAGGGCTTTCCCCTATCTCATCCTGGGGTCTCCTCGGCGCTGTGGCACACCTCTCAAATCATACGATAATGAAAGGATGCCTGTTTATGGCTGCTGGTGCCTTTATTTATAAGTACGGTTTGTGGGACATCCGGGATTTTGAAGGGTTGGGTAAGAAGATGCCCTACGCGAGTGCTGCGTTTACCCTGGCGGCGATTGCTATGATCGGCGTGCCCCCGAGCGCGGGATTTGTAACGAAACTGTTCTTAATCCTTGCAGCTTTACACTCGACGGACGTTTTTTACGGGTACGCTTACGTCTTCGTGGCAGTGATACTGCTCAGCAGTCTTCTCAACCTCGTTTATTTCTGGCGCGTCATTGAGCGCATGTATTTTGTAAAGCATGAGGAAGCAGAGACCGGTGAGGTAGAAGGCAGTGATGCGCCCCTGAGCATGCTTATGCCGCTGTTACTCCTTGCAGCTCTTTCGATTATTATTGGCATAGTATGGC
>JBNGDK010000118.1:0-1090 GCA_049975405.1 Candidatus Methanospirareceae archaeon | reverse complement strand
TGTCTTTTCACCGCTGCTTTTCATCTTTTCCGGTTCTATTTATGGGATTTTTGCGCCTCTACGGCGTTATTTTACTCGCTTTCCCGCTTTTTCTCGAAAGCTCACGCTACCTCAAATCACTCCTTGCCGCTTGAGCGTCCGTAACTGGTACAGGTTGAAACCAAGAGCAGTGAAGATCATTTTCACGTTGGCCCGCTCTACCGTGGTCACCAGCACGTGTCCGGCATTGAATACTCTCTTGATCACAGCATAGTGCCGCTCACCTGGAGCTCTCTTTTTGCTGATTCTGATATTCCGCAATGTGTCCGCAATGCCCACGGGATGATCGCGCGCACCGCGTTTCATCGTCGCGGAATAGCCCCTGCACCCTGCACCCTGATACCCTCTGTCGCGGTACACGACCTCGCCTTCGTTAGAGAGATCTACCTGACTGTCGTGCACTGCTGCGGTGGTCGTTTCGAGCTCGCGAATAAGGCCAAAGTCTGTATCTATTTTGCTGTGGACTTTATAGCCGAAATAGGATTTGGTGCCCTTCAGCATCCACGTCCCGTCGGCGCTCCGCCGCGTCTTCGCCTCCTCGCCGCGTGGCGTATCCGCCTTCGCGTGGCCTGGATCGGCAGTGATGAACGCCGCGTCCTGAACCACACCTTTCCGCACCCTCAGGCCGCGCGCATCGAGCTGCCGCTGGAGTTCCGCCCAGATCACTCGATCTCTACCGGTCTCTGCCAGCCGATCACGAAACCTCCAGACGGTCGTAAAATCCGGGATACGCTGTGGAAAGCCGAGGAATTTCATGAACGAGAGCCGATCCGAGACCTGCTTCTCCAGTTCGGGATCGGAGAGCCCGTGCCACTGCTGGAGCACCAGCAGCTTGATCATAAGCACTTCATCGATATTCGGTCGACCGCCTCGTTCGCTTTTGTTATCGTATAGCTCGCCCACTATCGGACGAAACGCTTCCCAATCAAGCAACGATTCAATCTCCGCAAGTTTATCGCCAAGCCGCGCCACTCGCTTGTATGCTTCATTTAGCCCAAAATCAACAAAGTTTTTCATGATTATGAGTATATATGCTAGTTATATTTAAGAT
>JBNGDK010000117.1:0-1091 GCA_049975405.1 Candidatus Methanospirareceae archaeon | reverse complement strand
CTGATCTAGAGCTAATACAGATCACGGGAGATAAGATAGCTGTCGTTGTCTACGTTTCCGAGCCTGATAAGCCGCCATATATTGTAGAGAGTTATGCGTTCTTCTGGATGATGACCCATGACATAACCCGGGAGAACGGATTGTTCGTGGATACAATTGATGTTACTGAGTGTACGGTTGAGAACAGTATGTATATTGTGGTGGGGCACTATAAGAATAAAGGGGAGAATGGACGTGTTATGTAACCCGTTCACCGCTATTCTACCCGTAGGCGGGTAAAAAAGGCGAGTTCTCCGCGGCCTGCCCACCTGACGAATGAATCGGGATTTTACCACCGCAGGGCACGCTCGCTCTCATTCATAAATAAACGTGGTGGAAACAAGTGCCCCTTCCGTCCACCATCGCATTGGACGGGGTGTCCGAATTTCACGGCGTTGCGAGGTTATGTGTGCTCCTGCGGGCGAAACCGTGGAAAACGTTATAAAGGAATGAAAAAATAATTAATAGGAGCATCTTAGCTTACGAACGCTCACGTGGTCAAACCGTGGGAATTGAGCAATGGAGTGGTGCGAATGACGGGTCGATCGAAGGATCTCGTTAAACCGGAACACGTGATTGAGGTTATCTATCGGAATGGAGTCTTCAGACCGCTGGAAGCCGTGGATCTGGAAGAGGGCAAGAGACTCAAAATACGAGTTGAGCACTTGGATATCTCGAGTTATTGCGGTGCTTTTGGTAAAGCATCGGCGAACGAGTTGGAACGACTGGAAGAGGAGTTGCTCCTTTGATCTTCGTGGATACCAACATCTTCTACAATTTCCTGTTCGAGACGGAGTTGAGCGAGAAAGCGAGCGCGTTCTTAGATTCTCCGCTGCCACTGGTGACCTCGTGTACGGTACTCAATGAGCTGGTTTATATATCGACGCGGAAATTGGCGGAGTCTCGGTATAGTATACGAAGCTATCGCGAATTCAGGAAATTCATTGCTGAGGAAGGTTATACGCCATTTGAAAGGGATATAGAGCTGATCTTCAATTTGATGCGGGACCGGGATATACGGATATTGCCCGATGATCAAGCACTTGCAGAGT
>JBNGDK010000116.1:0-1412 GCA_049975405.1 Candidatus Methanospirareceae archaeon | reverse complement strand
GTGTAGAGGTACACGAGCTCGTCGTTACCTAACCCAGGGTTTACCGGTAAACTCAAGACCTGCTGCGCTAGCGCGTTGCTTTCGATCAATTTATGTTACGCAGAAAGAGAGAACTGCATTTTTTGTTTCTTTAGAGTTTCTTTGCTCACGCTTTCTTTCAAAGAAAAGTTTAGTCTCAAGTTTCACTCGCTTTCACTTTGAGGGATGGTTGTGATAACGCAATCTTGCTTATCGGGATATCAATGGGTTTATTCCGCAACGAAGCTATACTTATCAATTCTAAACCAATAACCGTCCCCTCTTTATCCTTCTTCAAGAGCACAACATCATCTATCTCCTCACTGAGCTCTTCCTTCTCCGGCTCGTCAAACCAGATGTCCAGTGAGTCCGTTTCCTTGAAGTAGTAAATCCTCAGCCGCTTCTCCACAGCCCTTCACCTCGTTTTATCTTCACTGTTGTGTATACCGTTACTATGAAACCGGTAATAGAGGAATACTGTCGGGTCCTGTCTGCTTCTCCTCACTTCAAACGGATAGACTAAGGCCAATTTCGCCTCGTCCAGCAACTGAGCGACCGAAGGGTGCTTCTTGGTAGCTATAATTTCCCAATATCCTTTGGTAAGATGAATTCTCTTGCCCAGCTTGGACGTTACTTCGAAGAGCAACTCAGAATGCATTCACAACCATCCTCAATTCGACACCGATGTCATGTAGTGTTTGCAACCTGATTATTCGCGATAGTCCGCGCTCTGCTGTATTCGAAGATCAAATCAATGAAAACGGAATTGTCAACCACGATCATCTTCGTTCAGACAGAAACTCATGCAAGACATCCTCGTTCACTTTCATTCTGTATTCTCGTGCTATCCGGACTATTCCGGTCGGCCTTACGAATACCACAGCCTTTGCACCTTCCTTCAGCTTGACTTCTTTCAACGGCTTGAAAACACCGCCCTCATATACGACCTCTATCTCGCCCACCGTCATGCACCCCTCTTTGATATTAGTTGTAGTCAATGAAAAATAATTTGTTTTCCGTCAACGCTTTTTTAAAAGGGTTGTTTGTACGTCTTCCTTTTCCACCCCATACGTATTCTCGCGCCACCTCGTCGACCCGCATGCCCCCAGCCAAAGAGCCCAGAATGAGCTCAACGGGTACTCTCGTGCCCCGTATCACCGGCTTACCGTGCCTGATTTCCGGATCTATCACTATTCCCATTTCTAACATAGGTGACACCCTTACTGTACTATACGGCTTTCTGGTACATTAACTTTGCGGTATCCCTTTCTGCTCCTCACGCACGTAACCGCAGGGATATCAAATAAGCTCATCCTGCATCCTCCCGCTCTTGCAACAACCGTGAAATGACATTCAGCACCAAACTGATGACCACACCCAGCACTCCTACAATG
>JBNGDK010000115.1:0-1581 GCA_049975405.1 Candidatus Methanospirareceae archaeon | reverse complement strand
AGGACCTAGCGAAAGCGCACGATACGTATCTTTATGGCACGGGCAGCACATAATGACGCAGCGGATCTTCATTGATACCGGTGCATTTTTGGCGTTGGAAGATGAGTCGGATCAGTATCACGACTCGGCGCTCCAATTCCGTGAGCAGGTCTTACGAAGCAGCAGCCATGAGCTGATAACGATCTCACAACCCTTTTGAAAAAGCGTTGACAAACTTTTCTTTTGAAAAGAAACCTTTACTAAAGAAATTGAAGACGTTAACAGCAATTCCCTGTTATAATGGACGAGATAGAAGTCGTGTATGAGGGCGGGGTTTTCAAGCCCGTAGGAAAAGCCGACCTGAAGGAAGGTACTAAAGGCGTAGTATTGTTACGAAGCGAAGGAATAGCGGATATCCACAAGAAATACAGCAGGAAAGTGGAACGAGATGTTCTGAAAGAGTTCTTGGAGGAGCGACGGTGATAGTCGTTGATACTTCGGTATTTCTTGACGAACTCTACGAGGGTAATTTGAAAACATTAGCGGCAAATCCCTGCTTTAATGAACGGATACCCGTCGCCTATGTGGTGACACTGGCCCGGGAACACGTTGACACAAACTTTAGGAAAAAGTTTGATCAAAAACCACCTTTTATCGTGGATGACGGCTCTTCGGATGGTACCGCAGCGGTAGCGAAGGCGGCGGGTGCGCAGGTTATTTCACACCTAAAGAACAAGGGCAAGAGTGCCGCGATGTGTAAAGAATACTTTTTAAGGAGCAGGGGATACTAATTTATAGATAGGATATTTCGTCAAGTCCAACCGCGTCCACGCTACGATGAAAGAATACGTATTTCATGGAATCATTGAAAAAGAGGATGATGTTTACTATGCACTCTGCCTCGAATTGGATATAGCTACCGAGGCGGATACGTTAGAAGGCGCGAAGAAGAACCTCCGGGAGGCAGTGGAAGGGTACGTGGAATCTGTGGTGCAGGATGGAGAAGAATCAGATTTTATTCCACGGCCAGTACCGGAAGAAGTGATACACGATTATGAACGCAAGTTCAAGAGTTATTTGAGTTCTTCCAGACCGGTGGAGCTTTATGGGTATAGTGAGATTGTAGATGCCAAGATATCCCAAGCTGTCGAGTAAAGATGTGGAGAGAGTCTTGGTAAAACACGGCTTTACATTTGTCTCGCAAAAGGGCAGCCATAAACTTTTCTTTTCAAAAGAAAACTTTACTAAAGAAACTCATAAAATGGCCATCGGTCTTTTAGAACGGGTATTCTTTGAAAATGAGAACGTGTTCGGTCCTTGCAGATAGGGAACGCTTCCATCCGAAGACGCTGAAAAGCATGATTCGGCAATCAGGATTACCGGAAGCGGATTTTTTTGAGGATCTGTGAGCGCAAAACAATGGCCGAGGTCGCGATTTGATTTTCGTGGTTTGGTCGATCCAAGGATCTTTGGGCATCAGCTGACCTGAAATGGGCATGATTATCGTAGCACTACCGGCATTCAACGAAGAAGCGAACATAGCGAAGAGCTTACCGCTCGGGATACAGAGCGCTTTCCTTACAGACGACGGAACCCAAAAGA
>JBNGDK010000114.1:0-1654 GCA_049975405.1 Candidatus Methanospirareceae archaeon | reverse complement strand
CGGTTCACAGTATTGCTCATCCCGGTCAACCATGCGCAACGGACGGCTCAGAAGCCGCCGATGGGGGGTGCGCCATCTTATTCGTACGAACTACGCGTTGCTGCGTGTGAGCGCGTGCTTACCGCTTCCTGACCGGCATTCGTGTAGAAGCGCGGATGCGGAAGGGCAGGCGCGGCGGCGATGCGCGGGCGCGGGCGGAAGAAGGAAGAAGGAAGAAGAAACCTTTACTTCTGTCCGTGCTAAGGTATATTCAGATGTCAGACTCGAAGCTGCTCTATGATGTGCCCGTGCGGATCAGTGGCGCGTTCTTCAGCCGCCGCGCCGCTATCACGCTCCTGTATATCCTGCTCATCACCGCGGCGGAGCTCGTTACGGCCTATGCGGCCCGGCACGGTGCCGTCTTTGCGAAATATGGCATTGCGTTCCATGCGGTCCTCCTCTTCGTCTTGCTCGTTCATTCTGCACGCATCTTAAAAACGGATCCCGCGACCTCGAAGTTGTTACTGGCGCTCATTATCGCACCGCTGATACGAATCCTCAGCCTTTCGATGCCCGTTGCGGAGTTCAGCTATATCGCGTGGTTTTCCATCATCAGTATCCCGGTGTACATCACGATATTCGCGTGCCTGTACCTCCAGCATATCCCCCCGGAAGCTATAGGACTCGCACTACCGGCGAAAGAGCATCTACCGCTTGAATTAGCGATGATCGTGATCGCGGTACCGGTAGGCATCATGGAATATCTCATCTTACAGCCCGGGATGCTGGTGGAGCCGCGACTTACAGCGCTCGTCGTACCCGTGCTCATCATGATCGTGTGCACGGGCTTTCTGGAAGAATTAGCATTCCGCGGATTGATGCAGTACCACGCAGTGAAAACGCTGGGCTTTGCGGGCATTGTGCTCATCTCCGCGCTCTTCGGGCTGCTGCACGTCGGCAACCTCACCATTTTTGACGTCCTGCTTGCCGGCAGCATCGGCTTTATTTATGCGCTCGTGGTGCGGAAAACCGGGTCACTTTATGGCGTGAGTATATCGCACGGCATTATCAATTCGACCCTGTTTCTGTTCGCACCGCTGTATTTGTAAGTAAGCAGATGCTGATCACTCACTGCGGTATCGGCGCGTGATGTGTCCGCGTTGTTCGTGTGTTAGCTATTATGAATGCTGCGCGGCGCGGGATCATGTATCGGCCATCGCGCATCATATACGTTGCCTTCCGGGCAATCGCGCTCGCAGCTCAGGATAGAGTATAACGGGCAGCGGTGCGAGGAAGAGCAGCATGAGCATGAGCTTATCGAAGAGCGAGCCAGAGGCGAGCGCGAAAAAGAGGACGTGCTCCGCACGCTGCACTTCGAACAGGTGGGGGATGGTCTCGCCCATGAACTCTTTAGACACCGTAAGGATCCCGTCATACGAGCTGCCCGTGGGTGCAAGCGCCTCGACACGCACCATCGAAATGGCATCAGAGCTCAGTGGTGGCTCCTTAACGTAAAAGTAGAGCACAACCCGCCGTTCCGTAACCCTGCCAGTATCTGCCGCTTGCTTCACGACCACGAGCTTCTTCACGGGCAGGACCGTTTCGTTACGCCTTTCGACCGCAGAGAACCACGGGTCTTCTACCCAGCTCGCATTCTGTACCGTTACCAGTTCAT
>JBNGDK010000113.1:0-1665 GCA_049975405.1 Candidatus Methanospirareceae archaeon | reverse complement strand
ACCTTAACTCTTCTTTTTAACCCATAAGGACTCGTCCGAGAGGTCATCAGCACAGCATGGGAGGTCGCGAATCGCCCTTTCATCGTCGCGCGATGCCTGCTCATCCTTTTTTACGCATTTTTATCGTTTTATTATCCTAACTATCTCCACTCCGCGCTCTGTTAAATACGCCTACCGACCACTACCTTTAAATATCCAACCCATATATATCAACCCATATGAAGGCTATACCATTTCGGGTGCTGAAGCGCTTCCAGCAGCTGAAGCGCGAAGAAACGGGTCATATCGAGCTGAAACTGATACGGAACCACTATTACGTCTACCGCGCTACAAGCGAATGGGACAAAGAGCGAAGGAAGGTGAGGAAGATCACCGAGTATATGGGCTCGATCAATTCGGAAGGTCTCTTCACCGCGCGACGCGTGCGAACCGGAATCCAGGAGTCCAGCAGGGAGGTTTTTGAGTTCGGCAATGGCGAGCTTGCCCTGTATCTCTTGCGTGATGTGGAGACACTTCTGACTGAGCGGACGCCCTACGCACGAGAACTCATCGCCACGGCGATCATTAAGGCGATTGATCCGAAACCGTTGCGGCTCGTGGCCTCTCGCTGGGAGAAGCTGTACCTCTCAACGCAGTTCGAAATCAACCTCTCGCCAAAGCATATCTCGGCCGTGTTGCGCCATACCGGCGAAGACGTCCAGCGTTGGTATGAACTCTTCGCCGAGCTCGCCACGGCCGATGATCTTCTGCTCTACGACCTCACCGCGGTCTTCACCCAGTCGCAGAACATCAGGCTCGCAGAGCGAGGCTACAATGCCGATCATGAATACCTTGATCAGATCGGGGTTATTCTGGCGTTCTCGTGCAGCACGAAGGTGCCGGTGGGCGTAGAGGTCTTCTATGGCTCGTTGAAGGATATAACGACGTTCAAGGACTTCATTGAACGATTGCCGAAGAAAGACCTGGGCTTTATCTTCGATCGGGGTTTTTCGTCCTTCGCCCTGCTCGGAAAGCTTAGAAAGCAGGGTATGCACTATATTGTCCCGCTACGAAAGAATGCAACGCTCAGTGACCTCAGATGGCTGCGTTGGAAGGGTACCTTTGTCTATAGAGAGCGGCCCATTCGCTGGGGAAGGAAGAAGACGGAGTATGGCGTCCTCTATTTCTTTGAAGACCCCCAGCTGCGGGGAGATGAGGAAAAAGCGCTGCTCAAAAAGGTTGAGGCACAGAAACTGACGATGGCGGAGTTCGAAACGAAACGCCGACGCGCAGGGGTGATCTGTATCCTTTCAGATCTGGTTAAAGAAGGAATCGAAATATATGACCTGTATAAAGGGAGGGAAGACGTAGAGCTGGCATTCGACGCCATGAAAAACGAATTAGAGTCATATAAGACGTATTTGAGGTCTGATGAAGCGGTACGGGGCTATTTCTTCGTCACGTTTCTCGCGCTCCGGATCTACTTTAAGATCCTCCAGCGGCTGCGCGAGAAGGGCCTCACCACCAGAATAGCCGTCGATGAGGTGCTCTTTGAGCTCTCGAAGGTGATGAAGATCGTGGAACGGAGTGGACGTGAGTACTTCGCACAGATACCCAAGCGGGCACGACAGATGTGCTCGCTCTTCCCTGAGGCGCTACCTATGGGTTAATTTGCGGAGTTTGGGT
>JBNGDK010000112.1:0-1689 GCA_049975405.1 Candidatus Methanospirareceae archaeon | reverse complement strand
AAAGATAAGGCACGTCTTCGCGGCCTGTCTCCTTCATAATCTCGGTGAGACACCGGGATTCCAGCGCGACATCTTTAAACCGCCGCCGGGAGCTTATAATCTTTGGCCCAAAGGTTGGTAGAATTTGCAAATTGTCCGGCTGGTCTTTCTGTGATCGCACCACCGGGCGCCCGCGCTCAAAGCCACAGTTCAATATCTTAACAACCTCGTTCTGCTCATCACTTTGTCTGAAATCGCCTTCATCAATAACTATCGTGCCGTGCCACCGTCGTATGAGTCGGTAAATAGGCGCCGGTGTCACCGCTCCTGAAACCATCGTGGCACGATAGCATAACCGCCCCACGACATCAAGGAACCTGCTCTTGCCCGTGCCTGTATCCCCAAGCGCTCTTAGATAAGGGAGCGTGTTAAGCTCATCATATAACCACGTCAAGAGAATGTAGTAAGCTGCGATAGTCCCAAAGAATGGCGAAACATCGACATATTGATGAATGTGGTTTTTGAGCTGCTCGATGAGAGTCTTCTCGTCCTTGTACTTCTCCAGGCCTGAGGGTAGTAAGACCGCGCCCTCTGTGAGCTCATCACCGGTGCGCGGTGCATATCTAACGCCGTCACACTCAATAAGCTCATGTGTGGCCCCGTCGGCGTCAATGAAGAGTGCCTGGCCGTCTCGATATATCTCCTCGTAGAGCTCGCCCCCGTCTTCGACTGAAGGCGTAAAAATGAGCATGTCGCCGAGCACCATCCCCTTCACTTTCTTCGTGGTGCGGCTGTACTTTTCGCATCGCTCCAGGAACCCGTCACGATCCGCCTCCGTCGCGAGCACTTCCCGTAGTTCGGGAAACGAGTCGCTGAGCCCGTTTAAGAGAACCGCTCCGCGTAGCCCGTGGAAATCGCGAAGGTCCACGTAGCTCTCCAGGAGAAGCTCGGGATCGGCTGTTATACCGAGCTCGTCCAGCCAGCGGGAGAAACGGGAAAGTTTTATATGTGTATGAGACTTCTTGTCACTTATCTTTTCGGTAACGCAATCCTGCGTTCTCTCCTCCGCGCCGCCGTGGTCCTCTTCGACGGCGCGGACGGTTCCATCTCCGATCATTACGCGCCATCTCCGCTGAATCGCTCTCGCACTTCTTTTAGGAAACCCTCCTCGTCCTCGCCCAGGTCGCGGGCGATCTCGCGAACGATGGATTCAATGACCGAAAAAGGCTCTTCGCTCACTCGTGCACCTCCCGCTCTCGGGCAGTGCTATAGAGCGTCAGCCCGCCCTCCTCTATCCTTCGCTCTTGGATCGTGCCATCCGCGGCTAATTCGCTCAAATATTTCCTGCAGGTGGGTCTGGAGACTCCCAATCTCGCCGTGACTGCTGCGATGTTCAAAGGCTGCTCGTCGTTCAGAATCTCTAAAATGCGCTCCTTTACGGCGCGCGCTGCCAACTCAGAAAAATTTCTTCCGGTGCTCAACTTTTCTTCACCGGATATTATGAAAAAGGGAGCTTGTTTATATTACTTTATCGATTCTGAAACCGGATTGACGTTTTTGTTATATTATTACCTGCCAATTGCCACTTTAATTCTTACGATTTTCTTATTTTTTATTACCCAAATCTCCTTCCGCCCCCCTCACTCGCTTCCATGTTGTTCCTGGAGAACTTCCGCAACGAGCGCCTTCAGTTGAGCGCGATTGACGCGA
>JBNGDK010000111.1:0-1698 GCA_049975405.1 Candidatus Methanospirareceae archaeon | reverse complement strand
TGACGTGCCGTCAAGCTTCGCCGCGATCTCTTTTAGCAAATAAAATTCTCCTCGCCCGTTTCCTGTTAGAATGAGTGGCTCGCCTGCCCGATCACTAAAGAATCTCATAGTTCGAGCAAATCGGGCAGCAGTCTCGGATCTTGGTTCGCACTGACGAAATCTTCGAGTTCTTCGAGCGTGTGCTTTTTATGAAGCAATACGTCATCCGGGGTCTTTTGCAGAAGAATGATACCACTATTTTGGCTTTCGGCGTCAATTTCGAGTAGCTTCGAGAGTGTGTCAATACTGTGGGTGGTGAGCACTACCTGCCAGTTCTTCTTCATCAGCCACTCCAGAACGAGTTTTATCAGCGTTGGGTGCACAGAGGCTTCAAAATCGTCCCAGAGCACAAGTTCAGGGGAGCTTGCCTCAAGCCACAAGAGAACGCTGAGCATCTTTTTAACCCCGTCGCCTAAGTCTCGAACTTTGACATAGAAGGGGCTACCCTCCACCTCTTTTCTTACGTGTAATTCATCCTCTCGTGGAATGACTTCGGTGAAGGTCTCGTTTACGGATTTGTTGATGATATCCAGTACAATCCTATAGTGCGCTCCGCTCTTCTCAACGACGGACCAATTTTGCTTTAAATTAACCTTTACATTCTTGAAGAAAGTGGTATCATTCGGGATGAATGCGACGGAATCATTTCCTTGCCTTGCTTCAATGCCCAACTGCTCAAGCCAGGTGTTTAATTGATTAATTCGCTCCCCTTCCGCGAAGAATTCAAGTCCGCCTTTGGTGATTTTTGCCTGGCAAGCCTTCCCTTTTACCTGGAACTCCACAACAGCGGTCCCGGCATACCGGTAAATTGCCGAATCACGTCTGCCAAGGAGATAACTAAAAATCTCTTTCCTGGTATCCCACTTTTGAATGTTATTCCCTCGCTGTTGCCAATACTGAACGCTAAGACCCAATGGTAATCCAAGATCTGGATGCGGCAAGAGCGAGAGCGCCTGCACTATCGCCGACTTCCCGCTGTTGTTCCGCCCAACAAGAACGTTGAACTTAAGAAGCTGCAGAGGCTCCTTGAATTCTTTGATACCCCGGAACTCCTTCACATTCAGAGAAGATACGAATAGCTTTTCCATACTTTTTCAGAAGGATAGGGCATTAAAAATACCGATGGAAGATTTTGGGGTCGCGCCTTCTACGCCACGCGTTTTTTCAAAAGATGAAGGTGGAATGGGCATAGCAGCGATCCGTAGTTCCCAAGTGCTCGCGCAACTCAGTACCGTACGGAACGCTGGCGGGCTTATCTGCCGGGTTCGGCATGAGTCCGGGAGTTTCCCCGCCGCTATGGCCGCTATGCCCACGGTATACAATCGCTTTTCGGCATATAAAGGTTCAGTGCTGTAGTGCCGCCCCACCCACTCGTCAGACCGAAAGTCTTTTTATACCGAGCTGCATAATAGTACATATCGAACCGCCATTAAGAAACCTCCGCCGCGCGGGGGTGCTGCACACACCCCCGCGACGGCCCTCCTCTTCCACAGGGATGAATCTTCTGGCGATAGTGCGGCGCCGAAGAAAACCGAAAAGCTTTTCAAGAGCTACTCTAAGGTTGTATCGGCGCCTGCGTGCGATACTGCCCTTCCGCGCGCGGGCTCATTACCCTACGCCGCCCTCTGCTTTTTGCATGTATTATAACAATTGTTATAT
>JBNGDK010000110.1:0-1710 GCA_049975405.1 Candidatus Methanospirareceae archaeon | reverse complement strand
GATCGGGGGATAGCGGTGGATGAAGAAGAGGACCGGCTCTACGGTGATAAGCGCGGCGACGAGCTTCCGCCAGAGCTCGATTCGCCCGAGAAGATCCGCAAGAAGCTCAAGGAGCTTGAAGAAGCTTCCGGCAAAAGCGTGAAGAGAGCAGCGAAGCACCTGATCGAGCAGTATGCGCACGGTGATGCGCGCCAGCGGGAAAAGATCCGCGAGAAGCTGGAGAAGGCCGAAGAAGAGCTCACCACGAGCGGCCAGACTGCTGTTAGTCTGAGTGACCCTGAGGCGCGGTTTATGGAGAACAAGAACCACACGGGACTCTCATATAATGCGCAGATCACCGTGGATCACGATTCCGGGATAATTCTGGCCAATGACGTCACGCAGGAGTGCACGGACCATCAGCAGGCGGAGCCGCAGCTCGAGCTGGCGGAGAAGAATCTCGGTGCCTTGCCAGAAGGAACGAAGGTGAGCATGGATAATGGCTACTTCAGCGGCGCGAACCTCTGGTATCTGGAGCAGAAGGCGCTGGATGGCTATATCCCTAATAGCAAGCAGGCGCAGGAGCAGAAGGGCAAGAAGGTCGAGAGAGGTCAGTATTCCAAGGATAAGTTCGTGTACGATGAGGATAAGGACCAGTTTATCTGCCCTGCTGGCGGCCTACTCACCAGAAAAGGGGAATATGAGTATGACGGTAAGTCGCTGTACACTTATTACGGTCCGAACTGCAATGACTGTCCAGTTCGCGCAGAATGCGCCGGCAAGCAGAGAAAAAGGGTCATCACCAGCGATGGGTATGAGGCGGAACGGCGGCGGATGGCCGCGAAGATGCGATCTGATGTGGGGAAAGAGGAATACCGGAACCGAAAAGAGACGGTCGAATGGGTATTCGGGGACATGAAACAGAATATGAAGTTCCGCGAGTTTCTGACAAGGGGCACCCAAGGCGCGGGAATGGAGCATAATCTGGTGTGCACGGGTCATAACCTGAAGATACTGTGGGGCAAGTTGGGTAGGACCCTCCAGACCATGGGAGAAATTGGAGGCTTATTTGTCAATTTGGCAGCTCAGGTTTGTGGGCTCGCGAGATTGTCTTATCCCCGTAACTTATTGGTCTCTTCACAGGATTGATTGCGAGACAGCCTCAAATGCTCTTCTATAAACGATTCGTTTTCCGAAACACCATTCGTCAAAGCGGCGTCCCGTTCAAAAACCCCCGGAGCAGCGCAGGCCATAACCCCTTCCAGAACAGCATCTTCAGTTCATACACGCCTTCCACATCCCGCTGCTCCGTATAAAAGCCCGCTTTCTCAAAGACCCGGAGCATCGCCTTGTTATCCACCAGCACGTCCGCAGTGAAACCAAGAAGACCCTGCTTCTTCGCCAGGTAGGTGAGATATGACAACAGTTCCGTGCTGATTCCCTGGCTTTGATAATCGTCACGTACGGCGAAGGCGACATCAGCAGTGTACGCTGTCTCGTTTATCGCATACTGCCCGATGCCCACGAGTTCTTCGTTCTCCTCCTCTTCCCGCACTGCAAGTATCACCATCTGTTTCGAATAATCAATGACGACAAATTCCTGCAAGCGATCATGCGGCATATCTTTGCGCGAAGAGATAAAACGGTGATAGAGCGTATCGTCCGAGAGTGAATAGAAGAAATCTTTTAGGAGCGGCTCATCACTTATCTTTACCGGTCTCAGCTTGATCT
>JBNGDK010000109.1:0-1777 GCA_049975405.1 Candidatus Methanospirareceae archaeon | reverse complement strand
ACGAAAGCATCGTTGGGGCCTATTCAGTGGCGCCGACCATGTTCAGGGATGTGCAATGACGCCCAAGCGCCCTCCCAGACGCCCAAGTGTTGTCCTATCTGTACGATCTCCATCAGTTCCGCATCTGGCAAGCACGTGGGTACGTACTTGTGCCGGCGTAGCGCGGCCACCAACAACGTGAGATACTGGTAACCTTCGTCCAGTCGTTCACTCGGCCACACAATAACGGGAATATCGCCACGCACCGCCGCCCTTTGCTCACGCTCAAGCTGCTCGAACGGGTCCGGGATACCGTGCTGCTCCTCTACCTCTGCCACAACTGTTGTCCATAAACTCGGCTTTGCCCACTGTTTCAACGCATTGTAGCACGCGAGCGGAGCGGGCCCTCCCGGGTTCCGAGTATTCACGAAAATTATCATTATCCCTTGCTCGCGTAACACCTCCGCATCATCGAGCTCCTCGAGCTCAAAATTATCGGTAAATGGTTGCCCTTCGTTAAATGGCCTGAGAATCACCGCGATTTTCACCCCTTCGCTTCGGGCATTCATTAATAGGCGTTCTTGCTTTGTAACGGCATCGCGCTCATTGGCAATCGCGACCTGGACACCGACACCACGTACTATTTCAAGGTCCGCGCGATCGATCCGGACGGGAATGCGGGCGCGTTCTCCTCTCTGGTCTCGGCCACCACTTCGGGCTCTTCTTAAACGCGTCCCATTTCCCGCTATCTTTATTTATTCCCGAGAAAAAGTAGGAAGCGAAGGTGAGACGGTTACTGCAGTACTGCTGAATACATAAATACCAACAATAACTGAAATGTTTTCAGAATTAACAGCGTATTTTAGTCTTTTTTTCACCAGTTTCTTAGCATCTACTATCGTCCCATTAGGTTCTGAGGGTGTGGTAATTTATATGGTTATTAGGGATTATAATTGGGTGGCTGTTGTTGTTATAGCCACAGTAGGCAATTATCTTGGAGCATGTACCACATATTTATTAGGACGAATAGGACGAGAAAGGTTACTCGAGAAATACATAAAAATGAAACACGATGAACTACAAAAAGCAGAAAAAATATTTAAAAAATATGGTCCTCCCACTCTATTATTCACGTGGCTACCAATTGTTGGAGATGCCTTGGCTGCCATGGGTGGCCTTTTTGAGCTCCGGTTTTCTATTTTTTCGATATACGTGTTTATTGGGAAATTATTAAGGTATTGTGCTGTAGCTTATTTAGCCGGAGTGATATAAGAACCGAATAGGAATTTCAGAAAGGTGTTGGTAACCACTTCGGGCTCTTCTTAAACGCATTGGCGTCCAACCCCACACCATGACATTCGACACGAAGAACCTGAAAGTCTACCAGTGCGCGTTCTGGAACGAAGGCGATGGGCACGGCGGCGATATCGATCTCGCAAACGAGATCAGCCTCTCGAAGATCGAGGAGAAC
Source organism: Candidatus Methanospirareceae archaeon (assembly GCA_049975405.1). Classification (GTDB taxonomy): domain Archaea; phylum Halobacteriota; class Syntropharchaeia; order Alkanophagales; family Methanospirareceae; genus JACGMN01. Next base: position 327 of record JBNGDK010000109.1, on the reverse strand, counting down.
ATCTTCGATCATGTCACAAACGCCGAACGCGTAGCCGGCGATACCGATTACCGCAAGATCTTCGTACGCAACGAGAACGAAGAGACCTGGGCTGCAGTCTACGCGTGGATCTCGCAGCTCACGCTTTCAGAAGACGATGAAATCAGGATACTGCCTGGAGGCACGTTATCCAAAGCGTCCACACCCGTTGCGATCACGGGCACCTGCAAGTTCACCGCAATGAGTACTGCTGTTGTAGGGACCGGAACGGCATTTCTCACTGAGCTCGCGCCCTACGAGAAAATATATAACGCGAGCGATGACGAGGAAAGCGACGGGATTGTTATT
>JBNGDK010000108.1:0-1827 GCA_049975405.1 Candidatus Methanospirareceae archaeon | reverse complement strand
GGACAGACTCGCAATTTACGGGCACACGATAATCCTATGAACCTACACACCTCAGATGCCCAATTGACGATTGACGCACCGATGTTTTTTACCGATCCTGAAACACACCTCATTTTATCCAGGTCAGGTACGCTCCTCCCCGACCTACCCCACAGTACCTTCAGGTTATGGGCCGTGCACACTAAATTATACTCGATTCGCACACCTCCGGTGCCCCGTGTCAGGAACCCGCGGAACTTCAGATTATGCTTGATATTGCCGAATGGCCACTCGACCGCCTCTTTTCGTTTCCCGTACTCCTCTTTGCCCTCGGCCGTACGCATCTTCGCGGCCATACGCCGCCGTTCCGCCTCGTACTCATCGCTCGTGATGACTCGGTGCTGGTTTTTCCCAGCACAGTCTCGCCTGAACGGGCAGTCGCGGCAGTTCGCACCATAATACACGTACACCCATTCGCCCTCATACTCATACTCACCCTTTCTGCTGAGGAGTTCGCCATTGGGACAGCGAAACTGGTCTTTCTCCTCATCATAAGCGAATTTATCCTTCGAATACGGGCGATCCTCTACCTTCTTGCCTTTTTGCTCCTGCGCCTGCTTGCTGTCCGGGATATAGCCATCCAGCCCCTTTTTCTCCAGATACCGGAGGTTCTCGCCGCTGAAGTAGCCGTTGTCCGAGCTCACCTTCGTCCATTCGGGCAAGCTACCCAGGTTCTTTTCTGTCAGCTCTACCTGCGGCTGCAGCTGGTCACGGTCGGTGCAGTCCTGCGTGACATCATTGGCGAGGATTATGCCCGAATCGTGGTCCACGGTGATCTGTCCATTATAGGCGAGCTCCGTTCGTTGCCCGCTCTTCATAAACCGCGCCTCGGGGTCACTTAGACTGACGGCACGCTGTTCACTCTTTGTGATCTCTTCCGCGGCCTTCTCCAGCTTTTCACGGATCTTCCCCTTCTCGCTCTCATCGCCGAGCTCGTACTGCTCGATCAGTTGCTTCGCTACGCGCTTCAATCTCTTACCCGAAGCTTTTTCGAGCTCTTCGATCTTCCTGCGGATCTTCTCGGGCGAATCGAGCTCTGGCGGAAGCTCGTCGCCACGCTTATCACCGTAGAGCCGGTCCTCTTCTTCATCCACCGCTATCCCCCGATCTATTATTCTCCTGATCTCTTGCAGCTCCTCATTACTCAGCGTGTAGCTGTTTGAGGCATTGGCTTTGAGTTTTGTCCCGTCCGTCGAGATATGTCCCAGGGTCACGATGCCCGCAGCTTTGGCGACCACGACGGTCTTCTTAAAGGTCTCTTCAAGCAGCCCTTTGCATTCCCTTTTAAAATTGCAGATCGTCCTGAAATCAGGCCTTTCGTTCCCGGTGAGGTACATATAAATCACATTCTCACAAGCCAGTTTCGCAATTTTCCGCGAAGACCACACAGAATCAACGGATGCCATAATTACCAATCTCAGCAACATCCGGCGTGGATATGCCGGGTTGCCTGGTGTTGACCTGTATTTCTTCTCCACATCACGGATATCCATGTGATTCACGATGGCAGCAACCAGATGGCAGATGTGGTCTTCCGGTATAAAATCAGTAATAGCTGGGGGAAATAACCATGACTGTCCCATTTTATCCTCCCTTAGTGTCATTTCTATCAACACTCCATTCGTATAGTACTAAAGTATGTGAAACCATATTAAAAGCTTTGCTATTGATGTAAGATGAGAACAGCTATTAGCCAGCTCATTGTCTCACAATTATCTGTTAATTATCGTAAATATGCTGAGGACATTTAAGGACGGATCATTTTGTGTTAGCACGATCGCGTTTTAG
>JBNGDK010000107.1:0-2092 GCA_049975405.1 Candidatus Methanospirareceae archaeon | reverse complement strand
CAGCGATTCCGCTGGTGTTGATATGCTCAATGATCCGGGATTGAACGAGCACGAGAAGCTGCAATTTCTTGCATTCGTCGATCAGCTCGCGGAACCGTTTTTGCACTTTCGGATTCTCTACTTTATCAAGTTGAGCAGCCAGCAGTGCGATCACCGGTTGGAGGTTATCCTCGAAAAAAAGCCGCGAAAAGGTACCAAACGCTTCGGTAAGTGAGGTATTAACATAATAACGGGTTTCCCCGCCCATGAGTGTTGCCTTCACCATATTTGCCCGCTTCAATTTCTGCAGACTGAGCCGTATTGTCCCGCTATTATAGCCCGTACCCATTTCGATCTCCCGCTGCGAGACGGGGCAGGACTTGAACAGAATACAGCCCCAAATACGCCACGTAGATTCACCCAGCTCCCAGTGCTTCCCTATATTCCCCAATGCTTTCTGCACTTCTGGCCATGCCTCTTCGCCCATTAAGTATCACCGTTTCCTCAAATCTCTGAATTCACTTTGTGTGACGTGTTTAAATTCATTTACAATCAGCGCGCGATGAGTTCACGTACGTCCCTGCCTCATCCAATCATGAAGACATTTCTGGTTGTTCAATTTTGTTTTGCAGTACGGACAAAATTGCCAGGATGCGGACGCCGACGAATTACATTTCGGGCATTTGGTGATCCCAATGTCAGAGCCACAATGTGGGCACACATTCCAGTTCTGATCAATAGCGCGCGAACAGACAGGGCATTTGTAAACGCCGCCCATATGGTTTGGTATGCCTGCCCGTGCCAGGTAATCCTTGATACGCTCGTCAATCTCTTCTGTGGGTGGGGTTTTTGTCACGATCGGTTTGATACTCAGGGCAGGATACGCTTTCTTATAAGCCTCCTTGAGCCGGTTCACCGTTGGTCGCATGTACGCGCCATCGTACGGAAGCCGGTGCCCGAGCATCTCCTCAACATAGTCGGGTGGAACGCCTTGATCGCGAAGTATCGTGGAGAACGAGGCGCGTAAGGCGTGAATACCAGCCGTGTTAATGGTTCTCCCGCGTTCGTCTTCATTGATCATCCCTGCCTTGAGTGCCACGGTTTGCATAGCCCTGTTGATGCCACTCTCATATGCCCTGACACGTTCCTTCCGCCGCCGGTTCGATTCTGATATGAAGAGCGGAGAATCGTTCTTCAGGTCCTCGGGATCCAGATAGCGGGAGCCTCGCTCTCGCAACCTGAGATAGCACCGCAGGATATCGACCGCGTCTTCGCCCAGGAAGGTATAATATTCGATCCCTTCTTTCTCTCGCATGAGATGCAACGTCAAAGGAACCTCACCCTTTTCTAAGCCCACGGCCACGTCACCATAGTTCAGCGCGATGAGCTCTTTCATCGCCAGCCCGCCCTGAAATGCGCACAACATGATCGCTCTATCCCGCAATCGCTCACAGACCTCGATCATGCGCCAGACGTCCTGCGCCGAGAGGAATTTCCTGAAATTCTCCTTCAATTTCCGCGGTGTGGGCAGGTGTAACGTGCCGATAGGAACGTCATTCTCTTTATAAAAGACACGTATATCTTCGATGACCCGACCGGCAGACCGGGGTGCCAGCCCTTTTTCGCCGCTTCGCCGGCCGCCTTTCTCAGGGATGACATAGTCCGTCCTGAGCCAGTCATAAAACTCTTTCAAGCTCTGTTCGGTCTTCTTCACCCCTGTTTCCCGCGCCCGTTCGATAAGTGCACCTGGGCTTAGCCCGCACCAGCGGCAGTATAACTGTATCAGCCGCACCCGGTTTTCCCTGATCTTCTTCCCGCGCCCCACGAGTGTTGGTTTCACCTCTTTGAGCTCGGCAAAGGCTCTGGGATCCATTTTGAGGGTTTCAGGCGCTTTTTCTGGCTCTTCGAGTGCTCGCATCGGGTCACGATCCCACGAGCTTATATAGAACCGGCCTGTATAAAAAGGATTGGATCAACAACGCAGCGATGCAGCAGTGTTGGGACGACATGAAGCGCGGGATCGTCCTGGGTCTGGATGACGCGCACGGGCTGCTGGAAGCACGCCTGGGCAAGGAGGTCACTCCGGACACGATCAGCCACTATATGGAGGTGC
>JBNGDK010000106.1:0-2119 GCA_049975405.1 Candidatus Methanospirareceae archaeon | reverse complement strand
CTAGATCAGCTTTATCCTGCAAGAGCTGCATCTGCTCTTCTATAAACTCGCTTACGGTATCACTATCCCAGCGCTCAGGGTCATAATGCCCATGAAGCGTTATGGAATGTGTCGCGACGATGCGCCCCGTTTTATCTAGTAACACTGCCATGGCTAGGAACGAACAGCGGAGCTATAATGCCTTGACGGAAAATAACGAAAAGGGTTAATCGAAACACAACTTGTTGAACGATGAGAATTGCGATTGTTCTTGGCACGCGGCCGGAAGAGGTCTCCGGTGATCGGGGGTGTGAACGACAGACGTGGATTATTTCATCATGCACACGCGGCAGCAGTATTCCTAACCGATGGATCGCGTCTTCTTCGAGCAGCTCGAAATGCCAGAAGCCAGATATAACCGTGATGTGGGCTCGGGCAGTCATGGCGAGGAGATCGGTAAGATAGTGAGTGGCGTCGAGCGCGTTTTACAGAAAGAGCAGCCGGATACATTTAAATCTAACGGTTACCTTTATAGCTTAGGAGAAGCATGGCCGACGCGGTACTGAAAGAATTGGGCCTCTTAGCAAGAGAGCGTGGGGAAGAAGCGGAAGCGATCATAGCGCGTGCCGTTAGGTTGGGGATCGAGAAGCTCAAGCAAGAGACGATTCTGGAGCGGTATCTCAAGGGGGAGATAAGCCGTGAGGATGCGGTAAAAGCGGTGGGCTTTGAACTTGTGAAGCTTGCAGAACGGCAACGAAAGGCGCTCCTGGAAGATATTGAGTGGGGATTGCATGGCTGATTCGGGTGAGGCGGTATCAGATGCAGGACCGCTGATCCATCTCGCTGAGGTAGGGCGTTTTGACCTTTTGCAGGTGTTTTCACGGCTTTATATACCGGAGCGGATTCATGATGAAGTCTGCATCGAGGGCATGCCTGGAGACCGAGAGCTACGAGCCGCGAGGTATATTGAAGTGCTGAAGGTTTCGAGCGAAGAGCTTGAAGTCATGCGAGACCGTATAGAAGTGAAGTTGGATGAAGGCGAAATAGCAGCATTGGCACTCTGTAAGCGGCTTGAGAAGGAACTTTTTCTCACTGATGATTTAGCTGCACGGGAAGTGGGGAAACAGTTAGATCTCGAGGTTCATGGTTCCGCGGGTGTTATAGCACGCGCCTATCGGGCAGGGCTTATCGCGTTGCAGAGTGCAAAGCAGTCTTTGGAGCGGCTTTATTCTGGTAGTAACTTATTCGTGACGAAGGCGATCATAGAAGAGGCGATAAGCGAATTAGAGGCGTATAGGGGCTAAAGCTACTGCCTTGATTGAACGTTTCTTCGCAAGGTACTCGCATGATGCAAAATTCTTTTGATACACCTTTTCTGGTTCTTCTCCAAGTTTAGAAACGAACAGCGGAGTTAAAACTTCAGCGAGACACGTTATTTTGAGAAAAAAAGCCTCGAATGAAGCGCTCTCCCCTGTTCAGAAACCTCTTTAACTTCGGTGGTTTTAAGCTTTGCGGTCTCCGCGAAGACAAGGATCCTTTGACGCTGGCTTTGGATCGTACCCGTAAGACTGCCTAGTGCCCCCTCTGTAGCAAGCGCTCGGCTTCCATTGAGGATACCTATTCCCGGCAGATCAGAGACCTCGAGTCCGAAACAGTACTTCTTCCTCTTCACGGAACGGAAGATCCAGTGCCGCTGTGGCTATCGCGGCATGGAGCAGCTGGACTTCGTGGACAAGACAGCCCCTGCGCTTAGCGCTTCGAGGACAATCTGAGTGTGCTGTGCGAGAAGATGACCATCACCGATGCCGCCTCTGTTGCCTCGATCAACTGGATGGCCGCGAAACGGATTGACAAGAAGTACCTGAGCCGACTGGTGACGGGACTTGAGGATCTGAATCCAAAGAAACCCGGGATTTACGAGATTGCCTACGAGAAAGGGCACCGTTATCTCACGGTGGTCCGCGATCTGGATATCGGACGGGTCGATCATCTGGTCGGCGCTCTTTACGCATGCCCCACCACCAGATCACGAGCCGAACACGGGCAGACTCGCGAACGCCGTGCGTGACCGATTCGAAGCGGAGGACCCTGTAAGTAATATTTATATATAATAGATTTTAGTTACATGTAACTAACCTTT
>JBNGDK010000105.1:0-2348 GCA_049975405.1 Candidatus Methanospirareceae archaeon | reverse complement strand
TGGAAGGACATGAATGGGAACATCTCTTCATCCATCTTTTTGGGATGAAGCCGAGAAAACGGGAACCTTTAAATATGCTCCTGCACCACTATACGAAGTGGTGATGCAAAAATGTCTGATGACAACGTGGTTTATATCGGAAATAAGCCGGTGATGAGTTACGTCCTGGCAGTAGTGACGCAGTTTAATACCGGCGCGAGTGATGAGGTGTTAATCAAAGCGAGGGGCAGGTCGATCTCGCGCGCCGTGGATACCGCAGAGGTCGTGAGGAATAAGTTCATGCCAAACCTAGAAGTGAAGGGCATAATCATCGGAACAGAGGTAATAACGGGCGACGGTGGGACTACGTCGAACGTATCTTCGATGGAAATCACCTTGAAAGCAAAAGCCACGTAGTAGCGGAAGAGGGTATAGAGGGTTATCAACCCTCAAAGGGAGTTCTCCTTTTTTCATCTTTTTTCCCTTTTTTAGTTTACCCTTTCGCGTTCGGGTTATTTACCGGTGGGAACTCTTTCCTGTCACTTCTGCGCTCGTTCTCGCTCTATCTCTTTCACTGCCTTTTCGAATGGAAGGATCTCATCTCCCGAGGTCTTCGCCCTGTCATACGCTCTGATTGATTCCAGCTCCTCTAACACATCAAGAATCTTCTCATAGGGATAGCTTGATATCCATTAAAACGCCTTCCTTCCTACCTTGTCATTCATCAAAAATCGCACGGAACTCGTAAGATATGATTCATCACGCTCTCACATAAATCTACCGTCTTCAGGCTTATCTTGCAAAAGCACGCGCGCACGCATCGAAGCGAGTGACGATGCATGGCGTGGATATTCAAGACTCAGCATGCGTGCATGCGTATTCGATGCACGCGAATATTCAGAATAAGGGACTTCCGTAAGTAGCGGCAACCGAACCGAAAAAAAAACGTGAGAAGAGGCGGGAGAGAGAAAAAAGTTACCGCCTCTTTCTTCGTACCAGTGTGCTTGTGGCGATCACACTCAGCAGCGCGATCAGTGTGACGAGGCCGAGCGGTGCGAGCAGTGGTACCCTGGGCTCCTCCTTCGTGAAGAGCGCATAGACACTTTGACCTGCTTGATTCGTAGCTACCAGGACGTCCAGGTCGCCGTCGCCGTCTACGTCACCTACTTCCACATCGTTGGGATGAGATGGTAACTCATACATCCAGACAACATCGCCTAGACCGTCTCCGTTACCATCCAAGCCATCGAACGCCCACACCTTGTAACCATCGCTGTCCGAAAGAGCTATGACTTCGTTCTTGTTATCACCATCAACATCGCCGATAGCCAGGCCTTCACCGTAGTACATTGGCTCCCACTCGATGCTGAAATTCCAGAGCTCGTTGAGCTGTCCGGTGTCAACAGCAAGTGCGAAAAGTGAAGCATCGGGGGGAAAACCCGTGATCACTGCTATCTCAACATCGCTGGTATCGCCATCCAGATCGCCAAGCTCCACCTCGGTCGGCGGGCGGCCGTTCGTCGGGAAGGAATATTCGAGGTCACCGGTGTCGCCATCGTAAACAAGTACGTGCTGTGACAGGTAATCCCCGATCACGACCTCGTCTTCGGTGTCACCATCAACATCGCCGACCTCGACCGATCTGCCCATGACTGAAGTATTCTTCCAGAGCTGGACACCCGTGCTGTTGTAGGCGTAAAGGGTATCTATCGTAGCCGATAACGAAATGGCAGCGATATCTACTCCTCCGGCATTGTCAAGGTTGCCGAGGGCGATATCTATAACAGCGCCCGATAGAGGGCCTACCGGCCAGCCGGTGAGGTTAGCGCCGGTGGTGCCGTTAATGGCGTAGATCCAGCCGTCATCAACAGGGTCGCAGGCGATGATATCCAGGGTGCCATCGCCGTCGAGATCACCCAGTTCGATATCGGTAACAGCGGAATCGGTGGGATAAGCGAAATAAAAGAACCCATCACTACCATTGAAGACGTTAATGCCCTTAGTGCCGTTCTTGCTGCCAGCTATCACCTCGTTCGCAGTATCACCGTTAACATCACCGACGGCAATCGCGTTGCCGCCAGCAACCATATGGGTTTGCCATCGCGTGACCCCGTCCACCCCGCGGAGCGCAAAAAGGGACGTACCGGGCGAGGTATCGATGAAGGCGACATCCGCGACGCCGTTCTCGGTCAGGTCACCAACGGCGAGGTCAGTGGCATCGCCGGAATGCTCGGTATAGTGCCAGGCCACCTCCGGTGCCGGGTATGCTTCCTGGGCCTGAGCGGGCAGCGCGAACAGCGCGAGCAGGAGCAGCAGAGCGACGGTCGTGAGTAATAATCGTGCCAGTCTTTTCTCTCGTTGCATTCTTG
>JBNGDK010000104.1:0-2394 GCA_049975405.1 Candidatus Methanospirareceae archaeon | reverse complement strand
GCACACGCGGCTGATCGCCCTCGACGGTCGCGACACTGGTCACTGGATTCTGGTTTGCAAAAGTGATACAATCCTGGATAGTCATTCCCTATTTCACCTCTTTTCACGTGGCCGTGCAGTTATTTAAAGGTAGCGCGAAACTCCGCTTCGTTAGGCCAGAAAAAATTTTTATGCACGCGCGTTATCAAGGTAATAAGAAGTATTAGGGTTTTCAGACCGCCCTCCTTCCATCTGTGTATCATACTCGTGAGGGATCTCCTGAACGCTGGGGAATGAGGACATGGACGAAATAAACAAAGAGTTCTGGCGGCTCGTACATGAAGAGCATCTTTCTCCCGTGGAAGCGGCAAAGAAGCTGCGTGAGAAGTACCCCTTGAAAAAATTGAAGCTACCAGATGACTGGGTACCAGATGGTGGCGGCTAATAAAACGAAGTAACTGCATAGGTGCACGTGTCCAGCATCTTTTCCACCGTCGGACTCATGCACCCCCACGGGATCAATCGCTCAACGTTACCTCTACGCTCGTCAAGGAACGCCATAAAAAGCTCTTTGTCGCTCTCTGATGTTCCTATATGGACATCTGAAAGGCCCTATCAAGTCACCGTACTCGTTGCTGCACCTTCTCTCCTGTCAGCTCACGGAGCGCATTGGCTGCGATCCAGTGTGCGGTCGTGGAATCGAGCGCTCGAAGCTCCTCTGCGATCGCTATTGCACGTGCATTCAGATAGCTGTTTCGTTTGCCGATCTGGCGTAATGCCCAGTTGACCGCTTTCTTGACAAAATTGCGGTTATCCGTGTTCTCCCGTTTAATAATCGGGAGGAATCGCTCGAACACGTGATCAGACGCCCTTTTATCATGTACCGCCAGGGCCGCCATCAGGACAAACCCTGCTCGCTTGACGAATTCTTCCTCGCGGGCGCTCCAGTCGAGTGCTTTCTGATACGCCGAGGTGGTTCTGCGGAAGAGATTATTGCAGCACTGATCGCAGAGATCCCATGAGTCGAACTCGAGCACCCAGCGTTCCAGCTGCGCGTCCGTGACCTGTTTGGGGTCGTCGATCATGCTGGCGAGTATTTGGGCATCGTGAATGCCGGAGGTCCAGAGCTGCTGCGCCAACTCGTGATCGTTCCCAACCTCCCGGGCAAGCTTTCGGAGTTCAGGAATCGAGACGCCGTAAACACGTGTGGGCGTAATGCCAAACCGAGCCATGCCTGCTACTGCTTCAGGGTTCGCCGCCAATTTCAGCCGTTCGAGGAGTTCAGCGCAGTTCATCTGGTTGTATCTCTTGAACGAAGCAGTTGCACAAATAGTATGGGCAGAAGTAAGGGACGTGCTCTGTAAATCGATCTCTCTACTCGTTGCAGCCCCGTTCAAGGTAAACGGTCACCAGCTCCTTCGCGGCCTCATGCGAGATTTGATCCGCGACGAGCGAGATGAACGCTTCGACATGTTCGGGCGGCACGCAGGATATGCTTTCCGCACCATCGCGGATCAGGGCCACGAGATACCTCAGCTCGTCCTCGGTTAACGTCTTTATCCGTCGCTCGAAGTCCTGCAGGTCAAGCGCGAAATGATTGGCGAGTGGCGGTAAGATCGATTTAAAGGGCAGCTGCACGTGCTCGCAGATGAGCTCTTCCAGCTCGGGCGCGAGCTTCTTGAAGAGTGCGATATCCTTATCATCCAGATCCCGGGCCATCTTGACTTCAATCTGTATGCAGAGTGTATTGTGTGAATATAATAAGTATCGTCTATAAGGTTCATGCTAAGTGGGCAGTTCTCAATAGGTTGCGTTGCTGCTTAACCTCGCGGTTTGTGAGCGAATCGACTTATTTCGGCTGTTCACGAGGTAACTCTACCGCATCATCTGCGAGAAAAAAAGCTCAGAGAATACAATCCCTGATATCCACGTAGAAGGGACTGAACGCAGGCAGTTCGCCTTCGCGTGCTTTGGCATATATGTACCACGTGTCTATCTGCGGTTTGAACTTTTTGAGTACCGCAACAAGCGGGTCGTCCGGATCCAGATTGCTGACGAAGAAATCGCGGTTGGCCTCGAGTACGACGTTATTGAGGGAGCCGATAAGGGCAGACATCGCATCCGCGTGATCCGGTTCGAATGCGTGATCGGTCATGAAATACACCTTGAAAAACGCGCCCTCTGCTGGTATCCGGGGCACGCGACCAAAGAGGCTTAAGAATCCTAATAGCGCGCGCATTACCTTCCACATACGCGGCTCTTTTGTATAACACATCTCTGCCAGTACTGACCAATCCCATAATCCCGCGCAGGCCACTACCGTACCCTCCGCATCTTTCTCGTGAGCTACCCAGAACTGCTCCAGGCCGTATCCCGGGATACCGTTCAGATAAGATGCGAACCCGTCAGGCGTGT
>JBNGDK010000103.1:0-2495 GCA_049975405.1 Candidatus Methanospirareceae archaeon | reverse complement strand
GAGCTGGCATGAATTCTTCTACTACCGATTAGCTATTCTTTATTAGGACAATAGGGAATAATTTTTCAACTCTTATCTCCCTCGGAGCTCCTCTTTAAGGTATCGGAACAACTCCCTTATATTTAACGTATCCATAAAGAAATCGAGGTCTTCTCTCGTTAATTCCCTGAATACAACCAAAAATGCAAAATAGATGAGTAATCCACCAACTACTACCCCCCCTAATTCGTACCATCTCTCGATAGCTATGATATTATTTGTATACATCACGATAGCCCCCATCAGTACAGCTGCAAGGAGATGCCACATGATACGCCCCGTTCCTTTTAATCCAGTCAGCTTCCACGCTACCTGTTTGATATAAACCAGTCCTATAAGATATGCTATAACCGTTGCTATAGCTGCTCCAAGCGCGCCTAAACCTGCGCCTTCTAGTCCTATTATGGTTAGTTCTCGGGGTATTAATATAAGATTGAGCAAAACATTGAATAGAAGCATAATCAAAACCCTGTTGCGTATACTTTGCGGTTCGTTCATGCCCTGTAAATTGCTCACATACGGCCGCGATAACGTCTCAAGTAACACAAAAAAGGGTAAGATACGCAAGACCGGTACTGCTGGCAGGTACTGGTCGCTGATCAATATGTGTATTATCGGTTCTGCCAGAGCAGCCATCAAAACGACGAGCGGAAAGACGATCATGCTTAAATAGCGCTCAGAGCGTGAAAAGAGCTTTCTCACACCGTCAATATTGTTGCTCGCATGATACTCCGATATCGCAGGAAACAAAAGCGTTCCCACAGCAGTAACAAATAAAAGAATGAAATGGGAGAGATTAAAAACCGCGAAATATTCGCCTACCTGCGTGGCACCCCAGAAAAACTGGATGAAGACCTTATCCATGCTCGTCATGATAAGATAGGCGGCTGATGCGAGCGCCATAGGACGAGCAAACCGGATATAATCACGGAAATAAGCTGCAGATGGTCTACCGAACGAATACGTTCTGAAGAAAAAAAGCGCGAGGCTGAATTGAAAGAGTTCACCGAAAAGATAGGTGTAGGCCAGGGCTAATGCGCCCAATCCATAATAAGCGACGAATAGCGTTGCTACAACTCGTGCCAGTGTGGCCATAAAGTGCGGTAGCTGTGACTTGGCGATTTCCTGTCGCGCGTTAAACGTAAAAATCATTGTTCGGGTAACGCCGAGCAAAAGGAAGGAAGCGAGAAGAATATAGACTGCTGATTCATGGTATGGTGTCTCAAAACTGTTACCAAGTACATATTTCCATACCGCCAGAGAGCCAATAACAACGCTTGCCATCAAGCCAGCTAACGCGAGCTTTGTCACTGCAAAGGTAGCTATGCACGTTTCCAGGTCCCGGCCTTCTGAGACCCGCTTTATATGCGCAGCATTAAATCCAAGATCGCCTAAAAAAGAAAATAACGCGACGAAGCCATAAGCGAAGCCAACAACGCCATACTCCCACGGCTCCATGTACAGCGCGATGAACTTTAACGCGACGTAACCAAGCAACCCGTTGAGGAGATGTGTGATAATGATCAACGTCGATTTTCGCGCGATCATGATACGAACATAATGGTCTAATGGGTATATAAAAGGCCAAAGCGGCAACCAAAAAGCATATTACGCCGCAGTTGACGTGAGTTATCTCCCCTTCAGTTAGGTATCAAGTCTCTCCTTCCTTCAGCATCAGCACACTCAGAAATATCGCCGTGAAGATCGTCTGGATCCCGACCGCTGCGAGCACCATTGCGAGCATTGCGGTGGTGATCTCCGAGAGCGCGCCAAAGCCCGTGCTGATCCACGTTCCTATTACCTTGAGACCAAGGGCGAACCCTGCGAGCAGCAATCCGATACCGAGCGCAAGCTCCATCTCCAGCGAATGGTAGTCCAGCAGCTTCTTTATCCACCCTTGCTTCTTCGCTATACCCTGCACCGCCGCGTACGCCTTCAATATAATGCCCGTCGCCACGGTCTGAAACCCGATGATCACCAGGATGCTGCTGAAGATGAGCGAGTGCATATGTGACGCCCCCACGTTACCGCGGAGCAGAACCGTCAGGCTCAGGAGCACACCCAGCAGGAACACCAGCGCGCCCGGGAAGAAGAGGAACGGCTCGGGCTTGTACAGCATCATGAACCGGATATGCCGCCAGCCGTCACGAATCGAGTGCAGCTTTGAGGGCGCGCTTCGGGGATAATAGTTTATCGGCACCTCAGCAATCCGCAGCTTCTGCTTCGCTGCTTCCACCACCATCTCTGAGGCGAACTCCATACCGCCCGTTCGCAATGCCATCCGCTCGTACGCAGCTCTCGTGAACGACCGCATTCCGCAGTGCGCATCCGAGATCTTTATCCTGAAGAGCCAGTTCAGGAGCTTTGTTAAGAACGGATTACCGATGTATTGATGCAACCACGGCATCGCGCCCTTGTAAATCGTGCCGCCGAAGCGGTTGCCCATTACCAGATCA
>JBNGDK010000102.1:1891-2645 GCA_049975405.1 Candidatus Methanospirareceae archaeon | reverse complement strand
CTGCACCTTCGCGTTGTCCGAGTCCGCGGTGCGCGGGTGCACCGTCTCCGCCTCGTGCAGATTGAACGAGTTATCGATCACAAACCAGAGCTTGCCGGCGTCCGGCTCGCGCACGTGCAGCCGCTTGCCCTCGTGGTCGTACTGCTCTGCGAGCGCGTTCTTGACGAGCGCATAGTGCTGCCGCGAGACCTTGAACCGATACTCCTTGCCCACTCTGAACGTGAAATCCGCATGGAGTGTTCGCTCGACTTTCTTCACGAGCGCGATGAAGCTCATGAGTGCGTGATGCTTCGCGTCTCTCGCCGTTGTTGCGAAGAACGAGCTCTTCTCGTAGATGATGACCGACTTGTTGGTCAGCCAGACCTTCCGGCCTTCGAGCCAGAGCCGCTGTCCGCCACCCGCGATCCTGAGCTGCTGGTATGCGATCCCGCGGCTCTTGAGGTATTCTTTACGCCTGCGGTTATTCCAGTTCAGCAGTCCAGGCGGCACCTTCAAGACGAACACAAATGCGTGCCCGCGGACGGAATCAGAAGTCTCTAATAATTTGTACTTGTGGGTCTTGTCGAGAGCCACTTGGGTTGTTTTTGTACTTCTATTTGGGGCGGCACTTGGGGCGGTATCGTTGACTTCCCAAACGCCATAGCCGAGCTTTGTAACAAGCCCTGCGGCCTTGAGTTGGTCCAGATAATATTGCAGCCGTTGCTTCGTTATCCCGAGATCCCGTGCGATCTCTGCGGGGCGCCGGCCCGCGGAG
>JBNGDK010000102.1:0-1866 GCA_049975405.1 Candidatus Methanospirareceae archaeon | reverse complement strand
CAGGGACAAGTAAAAATTGTACTTCGGGGTCTTGTGCGGAAAATGGGGGGTCTTGTTTTTGTACTTCTTTGCTGTGAGGTCGAAGGTGTCACTCATGGAGTTGCTGCGGCTATTGTCGCCCAAATTTCAAGCACACGTAACAGCGCCAGCCCATACCAACTCGAATTAGCGCCTGAAATCAATCCGCAGCGCCCACCACCACTTTGCCAGAACGATCGCGAGCAGGCCGCCATAAATGAACGAGCATATAGAGCTCAGCATGATCCAGTCAAGGGCGGTCATTCTGATCTGATCATACGGATGTCTGCATCATCTGCGTAGCCTTCTTCTTCCAGGTACTCGTCGATCAGGCGTTTGAGATCTTCCGCGATACCGTTGAACGTTACTAGTGCAAGCGTGGGCGCAGATACTTCGATCATGAGCTTTTTCGGCGCTTCGTGATTCGCTTGAACGCGTAGTGCGCGCTGCACGTAGTCTTCCGCACAGTCGGTACAAATGAAGGTGGGCACGCCGCCGGAGATCTTCTTATACGTCAGCTGCCTGGCTTCGCCGCAGAGCGCGCAGCGATGACGGCGTGCCGCGATCTCGTGTTGCTCATCGGCATTAAGGGCGGTGATCACACCGCCGGTCCATGCGAACGGGATGGTAGGGCCGGACCTATTTCTCCGCGGACTTTAGAACCCAGGAGTTATTGGGGCGATAACTCAGCGGGAAGGTAAAAGAGGAGGTGAAACGAGTCCGCTTTGGAGTAAGCCCGCACTCCTCCGTCGTGTTCTGGTCACTCACCGCTTTCCATATCACCTTCCGTACCGTTCACGTCCTCCGGCTGCTCGCTCTCGGCGGTCTCATCCAGAAAGGGCAGCTGCATCTGCGGCGTGCGGAATTCTGCGCTGTACTCTTCGCCTTCGATGAAGGGCAGTTTGTCGGGCTGCCCCTTCACTGTGATGGAGAGCGCGTCGTTTTCTAGTCTTACGGTGCGTTCTTCGGTGACTTCGCCGTTCTTGGTCGTCACGGTGTCCCTGATCGGCGAGCAGCGCAGCGGCATTCGTGCAACAATGTCTTTCATTCACCGATCAGCCCCTCCTCTATCGCAACTTCTCTGAAGAACTCCGCAACCATGCGCATCGGCTGATCCAAAAGTGAAGGATCGTCGATGAACACTCGCCATTTCTCAACAAATTGTTTCAATTCCTGCCGCGATTCCGGCCTTAGAGGTCTCTTAGACGGGGACTGGGGGGATTTTTGGGTAGAACGAGATATGCGCCCCTCATCTAGCTCAGTTCCTACAATGCCGCCGTGCGGCATTGCTTCCGTTTCTTTCAGTTTGTATTTCATGGCAACATTGCCCCCTTTACTGTTGAGATTTGTTAAATCCCAACAGCGTTAGTTAGTGCAGGGTGAGTATATAAAACCATCGGCAAATGGTATGTAGGTACGTGAACGGAATTCATTTTTGCTGTTGAACCGCAACATTTATAAACAGATAAACTGGACGGGTAAACCAGAGTATACAGGAGGTGGAAAGATGAAAAACAGCGGGAAGGATCGGGGCGAAAGCACCGAACCTAAAAGAGGAAGAACAGGGGAATTGAAGGACACGTTTTCAATTTCCCTAGATACACGGACGAAGGAACGACTCGATACCGAGGTGGAAGAGGGTCGCTGGGGTAGTCGCTCGCAGGCGATCAGCTATTATATCCATCGCGGACTCGCGTCGGAAGATTACGCGCACGAATATGCGAATCGGCAGCTTGTGATGCTCGATGAGATAAGCAGATCCGAGGAGGAGGGATTCGATGTAGTATCCGTCTTGTTGGCGATGATGAAGAAGCCTGAATTCCGGCGCTTGCTGAAGCAGCAGATGGA
>JBNGDK010000101.1:0-2785 GCA_049975405.1 Candidatus Methanospirareceae archaeon | reverse complement strand
TTCGTATAAGCTCGTTCCCTCATGTTTGCTATCAGTTTCTTTTGGCGGTAACTGCGGGTATTTCTGCTCGTCATTCTCCAATCCTTTCTCAGCTTTATGCGCTAGCACTAACGTGGGGTCGCTATTCGGGGCTTCTTTATTCACCACTGCAATCTCACTCGCTGTTATACCCTCAGCTATTTTCTCAGTGGGGTTACAAATATCGCAAGCATTGCAGGGAGGGTCGTACCGCTCACCGAAATAATTCAGTATAAATTTCCTTCTGCACGCTGTACTATGGACATATTCAATAACGGTATCAATCTTCCTTAGACTGTTCTGCTCCAAACGTTTAAAGATACGGTGTAGTCCTTTAACATCAAAATCCCTCAGCGGCGGTCTTATTTCAACAGGTATCCGCACATCCTTCTCTTCAAGCTCTATATAGCCCCTGGCGGCCATATCTCGCAGTATACGGTTTATTCTCGGGATAGTGAGTCCGAGCGTTTCGCTGAGTGCTTCCACATCCACCCATCGTTTTCCTTCTACCTGTACGCTATTAAGCACCCTTTCTGACTCGTCATCCAGGTCTAAAAGCGCTTTTACGCGTTTTACCTGAGCAAGCCTGAAAATTTTGAGATGCTGCTTTATCGCTTTTTCCTTCTCAAGGTAATAGAGCATCAACCGTATGATCACTTCACTGTTACCGAATTCACGAGCTAGTGTTCTCGGATTAATATACACTATTTTATCCTCTGTGGTCTCCAGCAGAAATTCAACAAATAGTAGTATCTTTTTGAAATACGGTGTGCTAGACTTGATTAATTTTCTTAATTTAATAGCGTCTTTTTCACAATAGAGTAAAATACAATGGGACTCTTTTCCGTCTCTTCCTGCACGTCCCACTTCCTGATAATAATTTTCGATCGATTTCGGCAAATTGAAATGAATTATAGCCCGTATATCTTCTTTATCAATGCCCATTCCAAAGGCGTTCGTAGCAACGACTATCTCAGTTTTACCGGACATAAAGTCATTTTGAATCCTTTTCCGTTCCTCTTTTTCCATCCGGCCATGGTAATATCCGGCGCTGAACCCGGATGTGGCTAAATAGCGTGCCAATGCTTCTGCCGTTTTCGTAAAAGTAACATAGACGATTTTAGCGCCCTTAAGTCGTCCTACCAGACCCCTGAGCAATTCCTCCTTTTTTATGGTATCTTCCAGGTTCAGCACGAAGAAGCGTAAATTTTCGCGCTCGACACTATCCTTGAATACATCGCTTGTTATACCAAGCTGCATTTGCACATCTTCTTCGACTTTTTTGGTCGCTGTCGCGGTCAACCCGAGAACAGGCGGTTTGTTCAACTCGCAAATAACCGTTTTAAGTCGTAAATAATCCGGTCTAAAATTATGGCCCCAGATAGATATACAATGTATTTCATCAATAGCTATTAAGCTCAACTTACTAGCTTTTAATATTTTTATCAGTCTAGTATCTAATAACGCCTCAGGTGCGACATAAAGCATCTTTAACTGAGACGCTTTTAAGAGGTTGTATATGTACTCTTTACTGGCGGAATCCAGTGAGGAGTTAATATAAGCCACGTTTCGGATACCTTTTCTTCTGAGGTTATCCACTTGATCTTTCATCAATGAAATCAAAGGACTCACCACAACGGTCAAACCATCAAATATCAATGCAGGAATTTGGAAACAGATCGATTTGCCAACACCTGTTGGGAGAATGGCCAGGGTGTTCCTTCCGGCTAGCACGTTCTCTATTATCGCTTGCTGATGTGACCGAAACGAGCTGTGATTGAATACGGCGTTCAAAATCCGCGCAGGATCTTGTGAATCCGCGGTGGCTCGGTGCATCACGGCATCCCCCGAGAACAGGTATGTTCAGCGTCGATATAAAAGTTTCGTTTGCTTATGCTGTATAATCAACCGTTATCCGGATACCCGTTGCAGTAACTGCTTCAGGGGTTTGGGCATGCTCGGTGGAGCTAAACGCAGCCATATACGGTATTCGTGGTAATGACGCCACAAACGGGGGTTCCTTTTCTTTCTCTGACTCGACGGCGGTTGCGTTTCCTCTGTAAACATCACCGCCTCAGCGGTTTGGTATGAGAATACATGATCCAGGACGTTCACGCGCCAGACGAGAACCGACCATCGCGCGGGGTGTTGATCCATCTCGATCTACCATGGTGGAGTCAGTGAAAATCCACGCTGCTGAGTGATAATGAACGAAGCACGATCCTGGATTTCACGACGTGGGAACTTCAAACGTGCGTTTATTCACGCAGCAATCGTATCCCAAATTGGTGGAGGAGCCACGATCCCCCACCCATTGCTTACACGAAAGTATTTATCTCATGAAGTTTTTATTTGTGTATTGCTCGTGGAGGGAGCAATTGCGTAGGAGACGGAAAATGAATGAGGAAGATGAAGAAACCGCATTGGTTGCTAACGAGCAGCCGGGTGCTGCCCCGGTTGTCGTAGAAGGAAAGATACCAGAGCACGAATTTTGCCCGTCCTGCATGGATTTCGTGGAGACGATTGATGGTGCTTGCGTCGAATGTGGTGAAAAAATACTGGCACACGGTGGAGCAAAAAGAGCAGGAAGATCGACGAAAAAATCGGCTGCCGAGCTTGCAAAAACCTGTTACCGTAGGGGACAAGAGTTGTTTAAGCAGGGTAAGTCCGGCGAAGAATGGTTCAGGAAAGCTATTAAATTGGCTCCTGAGTCATATCGGGGATATTTCTCGTATTACTACTTGGGAAGAGAAGATCTTCAAAAAGG
>JBNGDK010000100.1:0-2827 GCA_049975405.1 Candidatus Methanospirareceae archaeon | reverse complement strand
CCACAGAGGCAACGGTAGTATCCGTTCATTAAAGCACGGAATTGCCGCTAATACTTTCATGCTCCCCCTTCGTTTTTCGATTAACCTTGTGGTTATTTTCCGTCAAGGCTTTTGCGAGTGGTAACGAGGAAAAGGGTTGTTTTTAGTCAAGTTTTTTATCGAAGATAAAAAAGTTGTAGCTTTCTTTTACAAAGAAAAGTTTCTTTAGTAAAGCTTTCTTTTGAAAAGAAAAGTTTAACAATTAATCCGCCTTCCACGTGCGCCACAGCTCCTTAAGGCTGTCTTTGATTTCTTTCGCTTCATCATCGCTCATTACCCAAGCTCCAGCATAATCACTTGGCCTGTTTCGTGGAGTGCGTGTTAATAAATTCTCCAACGCATCATCTACTGAAACACGTTTCATCGATCGTTCACTGAGAAGTCCTGCAAAGGCATGCAATTGCTCATAGACCTTAGAGCTTATCGTTATCGTTTTGGCTTTTTCCATTCTTCTAATCGCCTCACCGCCCTTACACGACCTCTATTAGTTTCTTTGACATAACTTTCTTTTCCAAAGAAAGGTTTGTTCAATGAAGATCCGCTGCGCCATTATGTGCTGCCCGTGCCATAAAGATACGTATCGTGCGCTTTCGCTAGGTCCTTCAAACCTGATTTACCCGCTTTACCCAGATGGAAGAAAGAATCGTCACGATATGCTCGCATCCGCTCGATGTACGCTTTGATGGCTGCTGCCACTTCATCTTCTAACTTCGAGCCCTGCTTCTCGGCGATTGCTTCCAGCTGCCCATAGAGCTCAGCCGTCAGTTCTATGCAGACGCTCTTGTCTCTTCCCGTTCTCACCGCTTGCGACATTGTGGCGGCCTCAACACCCGATTATCTCCAGATCCTCGTGTAATATGAATGTTGCTTTTACAAGTGTATAAAATACTGTACGTCATGGTCGTTATCGATTTCTCTATCAATGAAATACGAGAAGGAATCGGCCATAATTATATCCGTAGGTATAACGAAATCTAGTCCATAATTCCTTAGCTTATCTATTGCTTTACTAACTTCTTTTTGCCCGTCAAATTCCCGTTTCATCGCCCAGACTCGTACAGCATGAAGAATTTCCATTACCGTTGTTATCCCTATGATTCCATGGCATTCTCTCAATTCTATCCGTTCCAGGTTAAATTGTTCTCTTTTTAGTACCATACGTTCTAAATATAGGGTAATAAATCGCGGGGACGGTACATTAGCTTCCTATCTTATCCCTGAGTATCGTCACGATCCGTTCACCGGTGGTACCATCACCAAACGGATTCGCCCACTCGTTATCTCGCTCTAGCATTGAAGCTGTGCATTCCTGAATTTTCACGGGATCCGTCCTTGCGAGCACATTCGAGCCTAGGTCCACCGTCTCCGGCCGTTCCGTCACGAAAGTCAACTCATTGTTCCGCGGAGCCAGTTGCTCATGGACTCACTCCCCAGCCCTGGAGCTTTGCCCGGACAACCTGCAAAAAAGCGCGCAGCACCACCTTCGGATCATCACCAAACTCACAGTCCCGTACCTCCGCTTCACTACCGTCATGGAAGTGCTTCGGATAACTTTTCATGCCCTTCAAATGCTCGTGAGGGCGGTTATCGTAACGGTAAACACTGCCGTTAATCATGCGTCGTTCCCAGTGATAGGCGAACCGTCCTTCGAGCCTGACCGAATACCAGATATCCACGTAACTGCCGTCAATCAGATGTAATCGGAGTTTTTCCGCCCGTTGATCCACCTGCAGAATCACATCACTGAATTCTGCTTCCGCGATCGCGGCCAGTTCACGGTAGCTCACGCTAACTGCTCCAGGAAGGTTCGCAGCTTCTCCACTTCTCCTTCCAGGTAGTCCAACCAGGTAAAATCATCGAGGGTGTCACTCTCGCTGTACTCGCCCCGGCTTATCTTCTCATCCAGCTCAACCAGCGAGGATACCCCGTACTTCACGTAGAGCGCTCGCATCTCCGCGTTTAACTCCCGAAGCCGCGCCCGCAGATATGCCTTCAAACCCGCCTCCGCAAGCTCTTCGGGACTCATCTGCAGAAGCGCAGCCGCCGCTTCTAACGAGGTCGCCATTCCCTTCTCCTGTTCGGCATGAGTTCCAGTAGTTCACCAGAACCTTTCCAAAGCTCCTTGCCCGTTTTGGCAGCGATCTCTCGCCGCCATATATTTAAAATGATGTTCGCATCAACATATACGCTCATAACGAATCCTTCTTCTTCCTGAGCTCCTGAGTAAGTTCGACGGAACTCCGATCTTTCGGAAATAAATTTTCGAATATGCCGACATCATCCCATACTTCGATCCTTTTTTTAGCCCCGACACCAAAAATACCCACTAACTTATGCATTCTTTCAATATCTTCCAGTCTTGTCCCCGTCATACCTCGCCACCTCCTTAAAGATTAGCTTCTCACCACAGATAAAATTGATGGAGTCAGCATGCGTTCGCAAGCCTGCACGAGCTTCGCCAACAGAGCTACCATGAATGATTGCCTGAAGGAGTCGATGCTCATCACGGTGTCTGCAGATGACCTGACCTCCACCGAGTCCACGACCGCTTCGGGCGGATACTGCGATTCCGCAAAGGCGACAAACCGGCTCACGAAGTCTTCCGGGCCATCAACACGCACGAGCACGCATTCTTTACCCTCCGTAACGATATTACGCGCACTAAATCGTTCAAGGAGCAGATCTTCCGCTTTATTCAGTAGGAATAACCGATAGCCCACCTCGTGCACCTTTCCCGTGATCCGCAGCTCCTTCGCCGTCATCGCCCTAACCCTGGCTCGCAGCCGTT
>JBNGDK010000099.1:0-2889 GCA_049975405.1 Candidatus Methanospirareceae archaeon | reverse complement strand
ATCTTCCGCAGTACCGATTACGGGCTCTCCTGGACGGACCTCGGCGATCTGGGCCCTGCCTTCTACGCTACGCTCTACCTCGGCAACGGCGTCGCAATCGCGGGCAATACGGGAAAGCATATCTTTCGCAGCACGGACTTCGGCCTCAACTGGACGGATCTCGGCGAACTCACCATCGGCAACATCTACGCCGGCGCGTACCTCGGGAACGGGATTGCGATACTTGGTGATTCCACGGGCCGTGTCGCACTCAGCTCCAATTACGGGGCCACGTGGTCCGATCTCGGCATCATCGCATCAGGCTCGATCGCGGACGCGGAGTACCTCGGTAACGGGGTCGCACTCATCTGCGATGATGACGGGCACATCTATCGCAGCGCCGATTACGGCGCTACGTGGACCGATCTCGGCGAGATTCTCAGCTCCTACGGCTCTTCGTTCACCTACTTCGGCTGGGGCACAGTCATCGCGACAGACGGCGCCTGGAAGGTCTTTCGCAGTACTGATTTCGGCATTTCATGGGTTGATCTGGGCGTCATTGCCTCTTCGCCGATCCATTCCTCAGCCTTCCTCGGGCATGGCATTGCAGTCATCGGCGATGATAACGGCCATATCCTGCGCTCGACGCCTGCATTCGGGTTCGGCGATTTCAACCCCTACCAGGCGGAGCTCCTGCTGCAGTTCGGGTGCCTCGGCGCGATCACCGTCAACGGCACCTCGTATCTCGCGCCGGGCAACGGCAGCACGCAGGCGAACGAGATCAGCGTGCGCGTGCCGCGTGCGGGGATCCTCCGCAACCTCTACGTACAGCAGCGCGTCGCTTCCGGCGCGGCCGGTCGCACCGACATTTACACGGTACGTGTGAACGGTGCGGATAAGGCGATCACCTGCACGCTCGATAACAGCACCTCAGGTGAAGATACCACGCACGCCGTACCGGTCGAACGAGGCGACGCGGTGAGCGTCAAGCTCGTGTCGAATGATGGTGCGGATGCGAGTGAAGACGTGAGCGCCGTGGTAGTGCTCGTGTGAGTAAGCGCAGAAGTGAAGAGGCGCGCAGGGCTTCTTCTGGATGATATCGCTTTCTTCAGGCTTCATAAAGCTGACGGTTCGGAGGGTTGATGGCGAGGTATTGAGTCCATGGATATCGATTTTCCACCGGAAATCTATCCGAAAAGCTTAACGTTAAGTTTGCCTTAGCTAATTTTGCTTTAAATAAGCAACTCATGCGGCTCTGGTTATGGGGTGGTAAAATCGGGGTGGATTAAATGTCAAGTAAGTTGACTGCGTCATCGGCTGATAGGAGCGCGAAGGTTCGGGGTTTGGTGGTGGTTTTGATTTTGATTGCATCGCTCTGCGCGGCGATCGCACCCTCGACAACGGCAGATGTGAAGTCCCAAGGAAGTTTGACGTTGGGTAAAGAAGGGCCTTCTGTGGCTCCGGGGATCGTTGGCGGGATAATAAACTTCTCCCTTATGGTAGGTAACCCTGATTCTAAAAGCTGGACGGGGGACGTCTATGATATACCACCTGGGGGCGATCCTGGTGATTTTACAAATAAGATTGGTTGGACAAAGCTAACTGCAATGCCGATTACCCTGCCCGCGCGCAGTCCCCTATCTACCTGGTATTACGACTATACAATCACCGCAGCGGATGTGGCAGCAGGAACTGTGAGAAACCACATGGCAGCCATTGGTAAGCACGCTGATGGCTACTGGAGCAACGGTACTGTAACGTATACGACGACGCTTGAGCTACCTATGTGTCCGACTGCGATTGCGCACGCGGATCCGAGCTGCTACGAGTATGGCGGGTCAGATATCACTTTCGATGGAAGTGACTCCTACGCGGTAGATCCGCAGACCATTGTGATGTGGCAATGGACCTTCAGTGACGGGCAGTGCGGCAGTGATGACAATTTCGCAGTAACCGCCCGGTGGGTGAATGAGACTATCACCGCGACCCTTACGGTCGTTGACTCACTCGGCTGTGAGGATACTACTTATGTACAAATATCCCCCTGTTCCTTTCCTTATAGTTTTAGCCTTTCTGGGAACTTTTCCGAACTCTGGAATGAATCCTTCACAAATGAGCCCGTGATTGTTGTTATCCCTGATTTAAATGGTGATACTAATTCAGATGTACTAATTTATATGCCTTACGCTGTTTCGAATACAACACTATCCTGTGAAAAAATGGTTATAAAAAGTGGCTATGACGGAACGATTCTTTGGGAAGATACAATCTGTAGTGACCAAACAGATTTATCTCTTTTTGGATTCGGATTGGATCCGTATTATTCGCCTTTCAACTCCCCTCTTTATCCATATTTGAACAATACCGACCTCGATGGCGATGGGCTCAATGATGGTATTATGCGTATACGCAAGTATGATAAAAATATTGATACAACCACCGAACTAGTGATTGCGAAAAAGGGAAGCGATGGCACAACTCTCTGGGAAGTGTCTGAAAGCGCAAGCGGTGGAGATACTTGTGGTATTGCAATCATTGGCTTTGGTTGTTTTTGCGACCCAAGCTATTATCTATCTCTAGACCATCCGTATTATCCTCATTTGAACCACACGGATCTTGATGGCGATGGACTCGATGATGGTTTCGTGCTTATATCTAAGTACAATGCCACTACCAGGATAACAACGGAAAGGATTATAGCAAAGAAGGGGAGCGATGGCACCACTCTCTGGGAAGAGTCGGTGAGTGCAGCAGCGGGGGATTCGTGTACTATTGATATTGCCGGCTTCGGATGCCGCTGGAGTCATGAGCTGGATGTCATTCATCCTGACTTCGCTAAGGATTATCCTGATTTCGATGGCGATGGACTCGATGATGGTTTCGTGCTTATATCTAAGTACAATGCCACTA
>JBNGDK010000098.1:0-2941 GCA_049975405.1 Candidatus Methanospirareceae archaeon | reverse complement strand
ATTATTCCAATAAGTTCTTTTGCTAAAGCTTTTCTTTCAAGAAAAGGTTTATTGTCGCGAGTGCGTACGTGCCGGATATGGACATGGCTGCGGATACGGTCCTGAAGAAGCTCGGGATAACGGTACTGCTCTACGGGGACCCGATACGACACGGCGACTTCCATAACATACTATTTTTAGTGATTTTCGCGGTATCCGTAGCTTTGCTCTTGCACCCGCTGGGTGTCAAACTGACAGACTCGTTCTTGTTTGCCGGTATCGGGTTTGGGGCACACCTGTTTGCGGATGCGTTAGTTGCTAACCCCTCATATCCGATCTTATGGCCTTTTTCCATGCAGAGGTTCGGTATCGGATCGGGATCTTCAATTACACCCTCGATTGGCATGGCATTGCGAATACCGAGGTGTTGTTTGTGGGTGTGATGCTCGTCGTCTTATCCGCGATGCTGCGAACTGCCTATGAAGGAGTGGGGTGGGTAACGAGGAGTATGATACCCACAAGCCCCATATTTATTTAGATAAATGGTGAGAAGGAATCCTGCGACTCAACGATGAAGGAGAGAACGTCTTTTAACACACTTTCTTTCAGAGTAAGAACCTACTAAGGAATTCTTCAGAGCCTACTCTTTTTTACGCTCTTTTTGACTCAAAAACTTTTCCATCTCTCCTGCTTTGTGGACATGCTCTAAAACATCACTAAGAGCCTCTGCGAGTCTTTGAGCCGCAACATGGGACATGTATATCCGGGTCCCCGTAACAAATGACTTGCCCTCTTTCTTGATGCTCGGCATTTCCAAAAAATCTATGTATACATCTCTAGAAGAAACTTGGATGTTCGCTAAATTCGAATAATGAGTAGAAGCAAGATCCAAAAATACATCTTTGGATTCGAACCTATACAACTCCTCGAGATCCACTTCAACCTTCTTGGATTTTACTTCATCATGTTCTTTTTCCATTGTTTTCGATTTTTTATTACTCATCAATATCATCCCCACCGTTCTAGTACAATCTCTTCTTGTTCCCCCATTTTTTCTTGAGGTGGCACAGGATAGGCCGCACTGGAGAAAGTACCACTATATTGTTGTTTTAAACCATAAAACGTGTTCCCATATTTAATGACAGTTTCTATACTTGTAGCTATAGCCAATGGCTCAATCTTGTGTCTTAATACTCTGGAGCAATATTCTAGGATACCTTTTTTCATACAATCTGATCCGTCACGGTCGTCGATAACTGCGTAAGCTAGGAAAGTTAATGCGATGAGTTTTTTAGAATCGTGATTTACATGATAAATAGGATGTTGTTTGTCACTTTTCTCCTTGATCAGTAATCCAAGATCAGCGAGATTATTGAGCGCTTTTCTAATACTGGGCGAAGAGGCACCGATTATTTTTTCCAGATCTTTTGGACGGTAATCGACATAGGGATCCGCTACAATCTCTTCTACGACGTTTATCTGTACAGATTCTCCGAATAACCCGCCGTAGGCTTTGCTCACATAGTTTTCTAACTCCGCGGGAATCGCAGGTAGATCTTCTTCTGACATCTTACATCACCGGTATCTTAAACTATCTGATAAGCACCTATATAAACCTTATTTTTTTTTTCTGAAACTGAAACTATATTTTCGCCATCTGCCTATGGTGCGGAATTGAGAGATCATAAAAGGTCATCCATTGATTAGCCCATGCTTGATCCTTTAAGTGGATAACTTTTTCCCCATTCAAGATGCCAATGTAGATAAAGTTCCTATCACCCATATACCTAATATTTTCTTGTATATCAAATCCTTTCTTGATCCAATAACTTTCACATTTTTTCAAATGGAAAAGACAGGAGCGTTTTTTCAGCCATCCAAGAAAAAGAGCAAAATCACGGGTAATCTCTGGTGGTGCAGGAGTTTGGCATGGCGGGCTAACTTCAGGAGCAACCTGTGTAGGGGCCTGCACGGTTTCTCGCTTCCGTTTTATTATTCGCCTTTTCTTTCCCATAGGTTCATTGATCTAGCTGTCACCGATATGACAACTAGAGGTGTGGATTGATATAAGTTTTTAGCGTGTGTGTATTTATTCTGCCACCAAATCGATTGATTCGTTCGACCGTGTGCATGCAGATAGCGCCCAGCACGTTTTATATACCTGTACGGAGTTGGGAGATGCATGCGTATGCCAGGCCACGGCATGAAAATTGGCATATTAGGCAGTGGCTACGTTGGCACCGTGACCGGGGTGGGTTTAGCTGACCTGGGCAACGAGGTTATCTTTGTGGACCTTGACCACGAGCGGGTCGCAGCATTGAATGATGCGAAATCGCCGATCTTCGAGCCCGGGCTGTCGGATTTAGTGGTGAAGACCAGGGGCCTGTATCACGCAACGACAGATTACGATGAAACACTTTCTTTCATCGAAAGAAACTGAACTAAGAAAGGATTTTTTCCGCGTTTCGCAGCGGAAAAGGGCGGATAAAAGGGTGCTGCTGGTCGGATTGGTGCATGTCCTCTTAGCGGCGATGTTGCGAACCTCCTGCGAAGGAGTTGGGTGGGAATAAGGAGAGGAGTATGCCGGCGATTACGCGATGAACGTCTCTCTCTCTCCGTTTCAGAGGTATTCCATAGAGCAGTACTCGGAGCTTTTTGTGTGTATCCTGCCTCATGCACCGATGCCCGCTCTGCGTTTCAATAAGATATATTAACAGCAGTTACTATTCTTTAGTGGTGATGGTTTGGGGTATGGTGCTCAAAGTGAAGGCGCGGTATGAAGGAAGTGTTTTGAAGCCGTTAGAGAAGCTCGATCTGAAGGAGGGCGAGGAAGTGGAACTAGAGATTCCTCATTTGGTAATTGATGAAACGTATTCGGTATCAAAGTTGAGTGACGAGCTCATTGAGGAGATATTAGAGACGACTGAAAGGGGTGAGTGAGGTAGTTACTTTGCGTGAGGCA
>JBNGDK010000097.1:0-3001 GCA_049975405.1 Candidatus Methanospirareceae archaeon | reverse complement strand
TTGAAAAGGAATTATTGCGACCACTGTTAAAGGGGAATGAAATTAGAAAATATAGGATCGATTGGGGTGGGCTGTATGTATTGTATCCCCATAAGACCGCGAAAGAAAAAGGGCGAATTGAGGCTCCAGTTATCCCTAAAAACGAGTTGCGAGTTAAATATCCTTGTACACATAATTATCTCAAAAAACATAAAGATGATTTAAAAAAGAGAAAATATCTCATGGATAGCATAAAAAGCGGTGTGAGGGACGAATGGTATGAGATCTGGAATCCTAGAGTGCCAGAACGATTCGAAAGAATGAAAATAATAACACCTAGTATGTCTAATAGTAACAATTTTGCTTTTGATAGAGAAGGCAAATTTTATACTACAGGACCTATATACGGGATCATTCTGGTATCACGACTAAATCAAGAAGTAAATTATCTTTTTTTCCTAGGAGTTCTTAATTCAAAACTTCAAGAGTTTTATTTTAAACATATCGCTACAATAAAAAGAGGTAATTTTTACGAATATAGGACTCAATATCTTTCTCATCTTCCAATTAAGCTTCCTCAAACACCTGAAGAGCAGACGTTTGCAGACGAAATAATAAATAAAGTCAAACAAATCTTAGAACAAGTGAAACACGAGCAAAAAAGCGAAAACTTTCCAGAGGATTACTTAAAAGAATTCAGGAACATGGGCGAGGAGTTCGCTTCGTTGACCATTAGTTTTAACTCAAACCACAAAGCACTTGAGCCTGTAATTACTGAAAATATAGAAGATCAAGGCTACAACGTTGTTCTGGGCAAAAAAGAACCAACCCTTTTCGTTGATTCAAAGCCAAAAGCTGATTACGTCGTTGCAACACTGGAGGGAAAGCATGCGAAGAAAGACGAGAAGCTGCAGCTGCTCGTTCCCAAAAGTGATACGATTGTCGAAGCCATGCTGAAGGAATTGAAAGATGACAAAGCTAGGATAACGTCACCGTCAGTCGCGGAGCTCGAAGCGGAGATAAACGAGCTTGTTTACAAGCTGTACGGGCTAAACGAAGCGGATATAAAGGTAATTGAGGACTTCCTGAGGAGATTTTAATACTATGACGACCAACCGAAACCTGGAAGCGGTCTTATTCGACCTCGACGGTGTCCTCATCGACTCGTTCGAGAGCTGGTACCAGGCCTTCTCGCGGATGCTACAGGCCTACAACAGGTCTGAGATAACTCGAGAAACGTTCAGAGCACGATGCTGGGGCCCGGACCTGCGGCACAACCTCGCGGCAGTGCAGCTCGGCGAAGATGCTGCCTGGTACTGCGTCCGCGAGCAGCTGCAGTTGATCGGGCTCGTCGAACTCACGCCCTATGCTAGGGAAGTACTGCGCCGTTCACGTGAAGACTACCAGCTCAAAGTAGGACTGGTCACGAACACGCCCCGTGAGAACGTTGACAAGATCCTGGCGCAGTTTCAGCTCACGGGCCACTTTGACGCCGTGCTCACCGGCGATGATGTGGAGCGCGGCAAGCCGGACGCGGAGATCGTGCTCAAAACCTGTGAACAGCTCGCGGTGAAACCAGAGCATGCGATACTCGTTGGAGATACCAGAACGGATTTCCAGGCCGGCAGGGCTGCAGGCTGTACGGTCATTGGCCTCGGCCAGGGCTCAGCAGGTGACTTGCATATCGAGCGGCTCGAGGAGCTGTTTGCGCTTGATCCGTTCTCGTCCTGAACGCACGGTTAGTTCGTGAAAGAAAGATAGAAAAAGATCCATGGATAAGAGGAAAAGAGAGCATGAAGAACGTCAGGGCATCGGCCCCCGCGAAGGTGATCCTGTTCGGTGAGCACTTTGTGGTCTACGGCAAGCGCGCGCTGGCCACCGCGATTGACCGTCGGCTCACCGTCGAAGTTACCGCACGTGAGAAGAGCGGCTATCACATCACCATTGAGAACATCCCCACGTTCGGCCTGGAGCTGGATTTAGAGGCGCGAAAAGGGGCAGAGCAAACAATACGACCCTATAAAGATTTCAGCTCGGCCGCACAGGCGCTGTCCTACGTCACGGGTGCCATCGAATACCTTGAAAAGCGCTATGGTATCGGTGATGAAGGTGTTAACGTAGCGATAACGTCCGGGATACCGCTCTCTGCAGGTTTGGGCTCCTCTGCCGCGACCTGTGTGGCGACCGTCGCAGCGCTCACGGAGTATTTCGGCGTTAGAAGTGATCTCGAGCGCATACGAACTGACGCGCACGCGGTTGAACTGCTGGTGCAGGGTGCCGCGAGCCCGACTGATACCGCCATCGCAACGCATGGCGGGTATGTGCTCGTGGAGCAGGGCACGGTGCAGCATCTGCAGTTACCCGCGTTGAAACTGCTCGTCGGGTGCGTGAGCAGCATACCGCTCAGTATGGACACGGCAAAAGCGGTTGATCTCAGTTTGAAGACCAAAGCACTGGTTGCCGAGGTGCGAGCGCGGAAAGAGCTCTTCCCCAGTATCTTCGAAGCGATATGCAACGCGGCCGATGAGCTGACGATGGAAGCGATCCGGGCGATCGAAGCGGACGACACCGTAAAGCTGGGTACGTTGCTGACTATCAACCATGGGCTCCTGGATGCGATCGGCGTGGTGCCGCGACGGTTGAGTAACCTCGTGAAGGTGGCGCAGTCGCTGGGTGCGCTGGGGGCCAAAGTAACGGGAGCTGGTAGCTCGGACGAGCTGGGTGGTATCGGCTCGGTGGTGGTGCTGCCCGGACGAAACGAGGCGAAGATACGGGCAGCGATGGAGCTTGAAGGCGCGCTCGCCCTGCCGGTACGAACCGGCGGGGAAGGGTTGAAGATAGAAACGAGCGATTGATGTTGTTTATGTATGATCGAGGCACTGTCCAGAGGCTAAAAATAACTGTGGTCGACGAAATCCAACAGTCGTTGTGAAACGATTGAGACAAATGAAGACCAGCAATAGATTTAGCTCTTACGATTTTGGATTCGGTACAGTATTAGTATGCTCGCTACGTATTTTTG
>JBNGDK010000096.1:0-3084 GCA_049975405.1 Candidatus Methanospirareceae archaeon | reverse complement strand
CTCTAATCTGACGTCTCAACACTTTCTTTCACCGAAAGAACCTGAACTAAGAAAGAATTTTTTCCGTGCTTCGCAGCGGAAAAGGCGCAAAATTTAACTGCACCGAATGGTTAGGAGATTTAATAAATACGTGCACTATGTTCTTCGAACACTGGATTTACTCGCTGGCGATCGCGATATTCGTAGGGATGGTGTATTTTAAGGTTACGGGCCGCGATTACGCGTGGATCATTGTCGCGAGCGCGTACGTGCCAGATATGGACATCGTTGCGGATGCGGTGCTAAACCTTTTCTTAGAAAGAAAAGATTTTATCAAAAGAACTTCACTTACAGCTACGATTGGTACGGTATTGCGAATACCGAGGTGTTGTTTGTGGGTATGATGCTCGTGCTGTTAGCGGCGATGCTGCGAACAGCCTACGAAAGGGTTGGGTGGAGATGGGTAACGAGGAGTATGTTGACGATTTTATCTGCTCATAGCTACAGTAAAGAGAATCACTAAAACCCACCGCACGTTTTATATACTCGTGAAGAAGATAGGAGATGCATGCGTATGCCAAGCCGCGTCATGAGCATTGGCATTATACATTACGATGCAGACACGATTACGAACGTACCGAGAAGAAATGTAACTAACCATATTAACGTACAGGGGCGAGTATTTGGAACTGGGAATGCACGTGAAAAAAAAGTAAGAGCGCTAATGGGATAGTGAGCGTATGAAAAAAATAGATGAGATTAAGAAAAAATTAGAACTGCACAAAGAGGAGTTGAAGCAGAGGTATAACATAAAAGAACTAGGTATATTTGGTTCTTATGTGAGAGGAGAAGAAAGGAAAGACAGCGACCTTGATGTGCTTACTGAATTTGAAGATGGAGCTAAGATCGGGCTTTTAGAGTTTATAAGTGTGGAGAATTATCTCAGTGATTTGCTGGGAGTAAAAGTAGATCTTGTGGAGAAGTCAGCACTGAAGCCACGAATAGGGCGGCACATTTTGAACGAGGTGGTTTATCTATGAAAAGAGAGATAGGGGATTATATTCAGGATATTATTGATTCACTGGATAAGATTATGAAATTTGTTGAAGGCATGTCTTATGATGATTTTGAGCATGATGACAAGACGGTTTTTGCGGTAGTAAGAGCTTTAGAAATAATTGGTGAGGCAGTTAAGAATATACCAGATGAAGTAAGAGAGCGCTATCCTGAGATTCCCTGGAAAGATATGGCTGGGATGAGAGACAAATTGATACATTCGTATTTTGGATTGCGGCTCGAGCGGGTATGGGAAACGGTGCAGGAAGAAATCCCACCATTAAAGCCGTTGTTTGAGCGGATAGAGAAAGATTTGGAGAAATAACTGGAACGTGAGGCGTGCAGAAGGGAGCTTATAGCTTCACGGTCCTCTGATCATCTTCTGAGAGAGCACCCAACTCAACGAGCTGAGAAGGTCGACGATGGCTGGAATGCGCGTTGTATGCGAATAGTGGAAGTGGAGATGGCGAATCGAATGACTTTGAACCCTTCTCCGCTTGTTCGACGCAGCATAGCAAGTTATATATCTCGTTAGTAATGATAGGAGATGCATGCGTATGCCAAGCCGAGTCATGAACATAGGCATTATCGGCAGCGGCTACGTCGGTACGGTCACCGGAGCGGGTCTTGCGGAACTGGGCAACGAAGTTACCTTTGTGGATTTTGACCACGAGCGGGTCGCAGCGCTGAACCGTGGAGAATCACCGATCTTCGAACCCGGGCTGTCGGATTTACTGGTGAAGACGAGGGGCCGGTATCATGCAACGACGGATTACGGTGAAACACTTTCTTTCACCGAAAGAACCTGAACTAAGAAAGGAATACTGGAGACGCTCTACGCGCCGTTCACCTGTCCGAAGCTGTTCACTAGCGTAAAGACGGCGGAGAAGATCAAGTACGTGAGCAACGCGCTTGCGACCACGCATATTTTTATGCTTGTCTGAGTGTTATTTAACCAGGAAGGAGGGGTACCATGTCAGGAGTGAAAGATCTTATGGAACGGATCAAGTCGCTCCCTGAGGAGAGCGTAAGAGAGCTCACGGACTTTATCGATTTTTTGGAAGCAAAGCGAGCGAAGCGAAAGGCTGAAGAGGCGGCTAAGGAGGAAGGTAATGATCCGATAGCTGCGGTAATTGGGATTTGTGAAGGGCCTTCTGATTTAGCGGAGAAACATACTACCTATATTTATGGTTGAATCTGTTTTCATGGACACTTGGGCCTGGCTCGCGTTGGCAAACAGACGAGATGCCAATCACGAATTTGCAAAAGCGTGCTATGCCAAGTTAACAATATCAGGATACAAATTGATCACTTCTGATTATGTACTTGATGAATTGATAACCGCATTATTTAAAAATGTTGCTTTTAATACTGCGCTAAGATTTATTGAGTCGTTATTGGCGGCAATCAATAGTAATAGGGTGCTATTGGAGTTAGTGACAGAAAATCGGTTTAGAGTTGCTTGGTCATTACGGAAAAAGTACAAAGATAAGCCAGATATTTCATTTACCGATCTCACCTCAATGGTCACGATGCAAGATTTGACGATCTACAAAGTATTCACAGGCGATGCCCATTTTGAGGAAGTTAATTTAGGCTTTGAGCTCTTACGGAAATGGCCAGCGGCTGCAAGATAAGGGTTCTATCAACGAGCCCGAGAAAATGTAGTTTTTGTGTTTACACTTTCTTTCACCGAAAGAACCTGATGGTATGATTAAGTCCGCCTCTTTAAGAAGCGAGAGGTGGAAACATGGCGTACGCTGGGTTGGATATACATAAGAGTTTTTGGTATTGTCCTAGCAAACGATAGTTTATTATAATGGTCACACCTATATTCCTCTCGGTGATGATATGGCTCGCCCGAGAGGAAAAATCGAGGTGCTTTGTCCGAACCCGAGATGCCGCTATTATCGGAAGGAGAAGGGGAAGGACATCATCAAAGCTGGCAAGTACAAGAGCACCGGCCATCAGCGGTACTATTGCAAGCACTGTGAAACCTTAACTCTTCTTTTTAACCCATAAGGACTCGTCCGAGAGGTCATCAGCACA
>JBNGDK010000095.1:1731-3117 GCA_049975405.1 Candidatus Methanospirareceae archaeon | reverse complement strand
TCTTCCACCTGATTACCCCGCGAGGGGATCTCCAAATCGACATAACCTTGGGCCATCTTGTGTACTACCTTCCTCCCACCTCGCACGCCCGCGTCATATAGGTGGGGCCAGTCAGAATTAATCGGTTTTATCTTTGGTTGGGGCATCCTCAGTTCGGGGAACTCGTTCCTGACCGTCTCCCAGTAGCGGAGCCAGAACTGATGAACCGCCGGATGATCTTCAGGCTGGTATCCCCGTCGGTTCTGTTCGATCGCCTCTTCCACCATACGCTTGCGGTAGTGATACCGCTTATCTGTCTTGGATAGAGAACCAAAAAATTCGCACATTTCCTCGTAGGTGATGCTTACCTGGTATTCTGCCGCATCAGGTGTAGATTTCAGGTAGCTACTCGGCCCCACGATGCAGGTTTTGAAGTCATTCCAGCGTCTCGCATTAATGCCCGCTTTACCGCGTTTCTCGTACCTCGTTGCCTGACTGGGTTGGGCAGGAGCATCGATCTTGTTCTCTATGAGGATAGCCAGAATCCGCCCGTGCGGGTCGCTATAGTAAGCAACGAGATCCGATTCGCCCAGCTCGTGATCAGTTACTGCGTGTGATGCCGTTTCGAAGCGACGCCTGTGGCTTTCGGTTCCCAGGGCCTTCGCGGCAAACCAGTCCTGAAACTGCTCCGAAACATGAAACTCCTCCAGCAACAGAAGATCAATGTCCCTTTCGCCTACCGCTTCAATGAACTTCTCGCTCGGTGTCATGATCTTTCCTTCACTTCTCATAACATCGCACACATTGTCTTCAAACCACTTTAAAGGTGAGGTGGATAGTTCCGTATCCTTTGGCGGGAGAAAAAAGTGCGAAGCACCGAAAGTACTTAAGGTGCGATCATTTCGAATTTGAAGCTTCTAAAACAGAATCGATGCATTCTCTGAGGTCTTTATAGCTAACCGAATCACACATGACCTGGAGTCTTTTTATCCCAATGGTTTTTTGGTCACCTAATTCACGCTCAATTTGAGCAGTGCTTACAACATGAAACTGCCATTTTTCTAAATTGAGAACATTCGTTTTGTTAGGATAAGTCTCTGAAAAGATACAAAAAACATAACAATCTGCGGCACGAGTCGCCTCATCATCAATAGTATTAGTGTCTGCATGCCATGACCTTTTCTTTGCTATATTAAATATTATTTGAGAGATATTAGTTTGATGCCAGCTTTGAATGTACCCGGAACACTTAACTTCGATTTTCTTACCATGATAAAGTAGATCAATGGCATCCCATTCTATCCGCGGCGTAGTAATAATCTCGAGAGCTGCGCCAACAAGAAATTCCGCAAAAACAGATCGATTTCGATTATTTAGAATATCCGAATAAGCCCAGGACCAAAAATC
>JBNGDK010000095.1:0-1721 GCA_049975405.1 Candidatus Methanospirareceae archaeon | reverse complement strand
CCGATGATTCTTTCGTCCGAGCTCAATTTTTTCAGTTTCATCTTTTTTGACCCTTCTTTCTGAGCATGTTATTATTGTCTAATCATATGGTATGTATGATTTGGCATCGTGACTCGCCAATGCGACTCAAAAAATCGGTATATACCTAACCATGGCAACCGTCCTGAAGCAGCAGCACAGTTTGGATAGCGCGTTCCAGAAACGAGCTGCTGGTGGCGTGCTCTGTATCGCTATCGGGGTGCTCATCATCTTCATTGTCACCCGCTTCGCCTTTGTCAGCGGCGG
The DNA here is from genome assembly GCA_049975405.1 of Candidatus Methanospirareceae archaeon. Lineage (GTDB taxonomy): Archaea > Halobacteriota > Syntropharchaeia > Alkanophagales > Methanospirareceae > JACGMN01. The sequence goes on along the minus strand of JBNGDK010000095.1, from coordinate 1,436 downwards.
CTTCCTGATCGTTGCAGGTGCGGTTCTGATAAAGAACGGCTACACCTACCATCGCGGCGCGGTCGGCGAAGGTCGTGTCGCGGCAGTACTGGCCCGTTTACCTGACGGGTGGTTCATCGTTCATGATATGGTCGTTGGACGCGCCCAAATTGACCACATCGTTGTCTCACCAGCAGGCGTGTACACCATCGAGACCAAGCATTACACAGGCACGATACACGGCAACGCGGAACAGCAGCACTGGTCCCAGGTGATTAACAAGCAGCACAAGACGAACTTCTATAACCCCATAAAGCAGGGTAACGGGCATTCGGTCGCGCTCAGCACGTTCCTCGCCGAAAACGGGTTTCCGCACTTCTGGGTCAATACGATCGTGGTCTTCTCTGATCCACACGTAAAGCTCAAGGTCTCCTCTTCTACAGTACCGGTACTGTATCTCGCGGAACTACGTGACTATTTGAAGCGGCAGAAACCGGTGATGAGCCTACAATCCGCTGCGGCGATCGCTGAATGTATTTCTTCTCTGGTGTAGTCTAAATCTGATCCTGGCTCAGGTACACGTTGCGAGGACACGGGTTATTGTACGAATAACGGTGAAATCAGTTCGCTATTCCACAGGGGGGCTATTGTCCGCATGCATGATCGTATCGAGAGCATAACCGACGCTAGCTATGCATGCGAAAACGTAAACATAACGCGCTCCTACGAAGTTCCTCCCGGCGTGGCAGGTGTTAGCACTGGTCCGAAGCTAGCCCTTTTCTGCCGGCTGTTACTGCCTTCTTACGCGTCATAACCACGCCCGTTTGGAAGGTTCTGGCGTGTGGTTCCTAGCTACAATGAGCTGAGCATGCACGTAACCAGAACGAAAGTCTTATCTGTAACATCCTTCCTACCTTCTCACGTTCGTCTGCTCACCAGCGGACTGGCCGAAGTTGCGGCGGGAGGTGGAAAATGAGAAACGAAAGAAGAAGGATTTGGAGCGGTTTGCTATGTGCGGTTCTTTTCTCATTGCTGACGTTCGTGAGTGTAGGCTGCGTATCAGCAGCAACAACCCGCTATGTTAATCCGGGGGATTCCATACAAGATGTCGTGGATGCAGCGGATCCTGGCGATACGATCATTGTGCGGGACGGGACGTATACTGAGAACGTGGAGGTGAACGTCGCGAACCTGACCCTGCAATCAGAGCATGGCGCCGCGTTCACCACGGTGGTTGCCGCGGTCAACTCGAGTGACGTATTCCTCGTTACCGCAAACGCGGTGACGATCACGGGGTTCACCGTTCGAAATGCAACTGCGTGGAATAAGGCAGGGATATATCTTAATACTGTCGATCACTGCACTATCTCAGAAAATACCGTTATGAACAATCATTACGGCATTCGCCTGGTTTATTGCAACGACAACACTTTGACGGACAACACGGCTAACTCGAA
>JBNGDK010000094.1:0-3120 GCA_049975405.1 Candidatus Methanospirareceae archaeon | reverse complement strand
CGGCATCGCGCCCTTGTAAATCGTGCCGCCGAAGCGGTTGCCCATTACCAGATCAGCGTCGCCGTTCATGAGCGGCTGTAAAAACTTCTGAATTTCTGAGAAATTGTAGGTGCCGTCTGCATCACCGATGACGATATACTTCCCTGTAGCGTGCGCGAGCCCCGCGCGGTACGCGTTCCCGTACCCGCGCTGCTCAGGCGTGATCACGATCGCACCCAGCGATCGCGCGATCTCCGGCGTTTTATCACTCGAATTATCCGCTACAATGATCTCGCCATCGAGCGTCTGCTCCGCAAATACCCGCAGCACTTTCTCGATACACGCGCCGATCGTGCCTTCCTCGTCCAGCGAGGGCATGACCACTGATACGTCCGGCATTTCTCTATCCTATATGTCCTGTCTACGCTCGTTCACTCGAGTCTTAGCTTTACCTTGGCGCTAACTCATTAAAAACTGTCTCCGGACAGACGGAGACGGGTGCTCTGCTGCCACTGTTCGAGCTTTAAGTGTAGTGGTATCAAAATATAAAATAGGCGATTGACATGATGGAAGTAGAAGAGAAGAACCTGATACGAGCGATCCTGGAAGAGGTGAAAACCCTCAAGGGAAGAGTAGAGGTGCTGGAAAGGATGCTCGAAACGCTCGTTGAGACCTACACTGATGCGTTCTACGAGGTTAAAGATGAATATTTGGCGAAATTAGAGGAGCTAAGAAAGGATAAAGGGGCAGTATTTAATTCAATAGAGGAATTTGATGGGTATTTTGAGTGATTTACTGTAATGCCGTATAGATTTGAGATCAAGCCGAAGTTGGAGAAGAAGCTGAAGAAAATCGAGAAGAAGCATCCGGTAATGTTCAAAGCGGCGAGAGATAAGATAAAAGAGATAATCCAGAATCCATATCACTACAAGCCGCTAAGGTACGATCTAAAAGGGTTGAAGCGGGTTCATTTAGTTTAGAGAAGTCGTTCGTTTTAGTTTTTGAAATAGCCGAAGATGAAAAGATAGTTAGATTTCTTGATTTGGAACACCACGATGAAATTTACAGGAAAAAATAGAGGGTAACTTATATTCCAAAACGCAATAAAAAAATCCCAAATAAACAAAATCTAAATGAGTGTGTGGCAAATTTATTTTGAACATTAGAATTTTGATATTAGATATTGTTTGTTATTTGTGATTTGAAATTTGTAATTTAAATTAACAAATCACTAAACCCGAATATGCATGTCAACGCTGGTGCAAGGGATACCAACCATGCACTGAGTAGTACGTAAAGTCATCTTCAGGAGCTCGGCTCATGATTAAGAGTTCTATTGTTCTTTCATCCTACTCCCGATTATTCTGAGGACGTCTTCAAAACAAATTTCATATGATTCTTCAAGTTCAGGTGTATGCTTATGATGGGGAAACGTTCTAATCTGCCGGTGGTGTGGTGAGTTATCCTACCTGATTCTCAGGCTACCATTCGAATCTTCCAGTGATAGGAGTAAAGAAAATCGGTTTCTTTTACATATTCACGTATATAAAGCTCACTCTTATCGAATAATACAGCTTTTATCTTGAGATAATAGAAATCTTTACCTTGTTTGAAATCGAGTATTTCATCACCCGTGAAGAGCTTGCTCGTGCTTAAGTAATTCTAACGTCTTGAGCATCTTCTATAGCTCGCAATTTAGCCTCTAAGTCCCGCAAGCTCGCACGGTACGCCTGCCACTCGAGATAATCATCCCACCGCTCAAAATCCTCCGGCTCAGCCTTCAGCCGACGTTCAAACTCTTCCAGGGTGCAGCCATATTTCTGCTCAAAGAACCGTATCTTTTCCTTTAAGGGTGCCATATACGAGATTGACTTGAGCTTTTCAAACACCCTAACTTCATCCTCGGACACCGTTATGGCCATATCCTCAGAACCGCCTCAATAAGTCATTAACCTTGAAGGCTTATCCTTTTATCGGTGTGGTCGAGGTGAAGCTCGTACCGTGCATGCGCTTCGGCCCGTGGCAGGCCAATACGGCCGACGCCGTTCAGTCAGAGGATGTAATAAAAATCGGATCCTTCAGCTCTGCTTTTTAGTTGTAACACGCAACCCGATAGAACGTTCTCTACACCCTCAAGGAGCGCCGTGGCTCTTCGCCTCCTCCACATCCGAGAGACCTTCGCCTTAGTCTTCGCAATAACGAAGACGATGCTCGGGGTGTCCTCACCGTCTCGATCCGCGCTAAGGTGCCGTGCTTGAGCAACTAAAAGAAGATCGACCATTCAAGCTAAGATCCTGGACAATCTCTATCCTACTTTTATCCTCCACAATCCGATAAGCAATCTGATATTCCGTATATCTTATTATACGTGAAGTGATACGATCTAAGTCCCTTCAAAGGGCCTTTCAACTCCTCGCAGCGGTAAGGATCCACTGACAATTTTCGCGCTGCTGTCTTAATGCTCTCCTGTAAATGCTTGTCGAACTTTTTGTATCGTTTATGTGCAGACGGGGCCATGAGAATCTGATAACGTCGTCGGTCACCACTCGTCAATTGGTATTCCTTCACCCGCTTCCAGTTCTTGGAGCGATGTCCTGATGCTCCTCAGCGCCTCCTCATCTAGGAGGAGTTCCAACGTTTCGGGCTCTGGTGCACTCAAACCCCTGAGTATATGTGCTAATCGTTCAAGGTTCACGAGTTCTAGGTTCGACATTCCTTTTACTGCTGTCGACCTATTAACCTCCCCGCTCATTCATGCTCTACGTACTGTTGTTTTTGTCCTTTAAAGATGTTTGTCTCGCTCCTCTACGATAACGTCAAGTACGCGTCAGGTGCGGCCTTCACGATGGCGTACATACGCGCACTGCTTCGCATTTCACGTTCCAGCTTACGGCACGTATAGGAACGAGGCTGGATAAAGCGTGTGAAAACGCACACACAAAAAAGCGGGATAAGTACTCCTTCTTCGCTTCACCCTCGGTCGTTATATCAAGCTCAGGACAATAGGCCACGTAGCCGCCAACTTCCAAATCCGGCCTCCTTCCCTCAATCCTCACTTATTATTTATTGCCCTCGATTTATCATAGGAGGATTTTGATTAAGATTATCCAAATCCATTCCCTGTCTTTTCACCGCTGCTTT
>JBNGDK010000093.1:0-3225 GCA_049975405.1 Candidatus Methanospirareceae archaeon | reverse complement strand
GGCTTTAAAACGCCATTCTCATAGATCGCTTTTGTTTTCATCTTCTCTCCTTGGTTTAACTATAATTTCTTCTTATCGATTTAAAAATATTTCCTTCGCGCGAGTTCCCGACTCCTCCTCTGCCTGAAGATAAAATCCTGATCCTCAAATCACTCTTTAATTATACCTCAACTATATGCTGTCCCTCTCCGATTCATTTCAGGTTTCCTGTGATAGAATCAGGTTAAAACAGTTAGTAATACTTCTCGTTACCCACCCAGCGCCTTCATATGCGGTTCGCAGCATCGCGGCTAAGACGACGAGCATCACACCCACAAATAATACCTCGGTATTCGCAATACCGTGCCAATCGAGGGTGTAATTGAAGATTCCGATACCGAACGTTTCCATAGACAGAGGCCATAAAAACGGATATGCAGATTTGGCAATTAACGCATCCTCAAGCAGGTGTGCCCCAAACCCGATACCGGCAAACAAGAACGAATCTACCAGTTTTACTCCAAGAGGATGTAACAGCAATGCCACAGAAACGGCAAACAGTAACAAAAATAGTATGTTGTGGAAGTCGCCGTGTCGTATCGGGTCCCCGTAAAGCAGCACCGTTACCCCGAGCTTCTTCAGCGCCGCATCCGCAGCCATGTCCATATCAGGGACGTACGCGCTCGCCACAATAAACCTTTTCTTGAAAGAAAAGCTTTAGCAAAAGAACTTATTGGAATAATCTTTCTTAGCACAGGTTCTTTCGGTGAAAGAAAGTGTGCGAATAGATCCAGTGTTCAAAGAGCATATTTATAGTGCGTATTTATTAAATCACCTATCCCTTCGGTGCAGTTAAATTTTGCGCCTTTTCCGCTGCGAAGAGCGGATAAAAATCTTTCTTAGTTCAGGGTCTTTCTCTGAAAGAAAGTGAGTGACAGAAAGTGTTGGTCAACCCATGCTGGCTCAACCCACGCCTGCCACTTCCACCTTTACCCGGCCAATAACCAGGTCTTCTTCGATCGGTATCGCATCCCGCTCTTCCTGCAACGCCAGAAGATGCGCTGCGATTGCTTCCTTGATATTACTCATGGTTTCTTCGATCGTCTCGCCCTGAGAAAAACAACCGGGTAGTGCCGGAACCTCAGCCCAGTATCCTCCTTCCTCCGCACGATGAATCATGACGGTGTATTCCATGCTCTCTCTCATCCCTCCTATTTCAACAAGCTCAGAAATTCCTCCTCCGTTAAGCCGGCCTTCTTGATCGCTGCTTTGAGTAACCCTATTTTGAGCTCCTTAGAGCGCGGGATAGTTATCAGTTGGCCGTTGGGCATCTTTACATTAACATGATCTCCTTTGCCTTTCCGTTCAATACCGCCTGCTTTGACAAACGTTTTGATCGCAACTTTTCCCTTTATCCCCCTGAGCCGACTCACTTTAGATCTCCTCTACATAAAAGTTTATCCTGGTTCCTTATCTTATCTGAGTTCCGTGGATCTTATGACTTAGAGTTCTCATTACGGCTTCTACAGTTTCAAATCCCGCATAGGAAAATAAAGCTCGCCATGCTGGATGCGTGCCTCGAACCCGCGCTTCCTCTGTCTTCCAGAAGGTTCGGTCCGGGAGCACACAGACGAGGAGCACCACCAGCAGGATCAACGCCACCAGATAATCGTCCGTCGAGACAGTTTCACCGTACGGCCCGCTTTTCTAATACCACACTAAAAATAATCACGTACGATCGCAATTTAATACGCGTTATTCAGGAGTTTAAGCTAATAAATGTGCCGCTGTATACCTGGCAATCATCCGCGCGAGCCCAAAAATCGTGACTTCCTCTTCAGTACCGATATTCACCATACTGCCCTGCAAACTGTCTTTCTTGAAAAGCGACGAGCCCCGCAGCCGGGATTACCGCTTTCGTTACTCGCTTCATGGTACTTACCTACCAGCACACCCCCTCGTAGATCCCCGCCTCTTTTTTCGCCTTCTCAACTCGCCGACCATCTATCACTATCTTATCACGATAATTCAAATCCTCGAACTCCGGCCATTCCGTCACGATCAACACGGCGTCCGTGTTCATCAGCACGTCCTCCGGTGAGGTGGCATATGTTATCTGAGGAAATGCCTTCTTGAATGCCGCCATCGCCTGTGGATCGTACGCGATTACCTGCGCGCCCTCGTCAACCAATCGCTCGATAACTGAAACGGCCCGGCTCTCCCGGCTATCATCGGTATCCGGCTTGAACGCCAGGCCTAAAACACCTATTCTCATTCCTTGCAACCGCGGGATATGCCGCTTGAGTAACGCGATCAATTTCAGGGGCTGGTCTTCATTCACCTGCAGGACCGAGTTAAGTATCCGCGAAACCTCACCCAGTTCCTCAGCCTTCGCGAGCAACGCTCTCACATCCTTGGGGAAGCACGAGCCACCAAATCCAATACCCGCTCTGAAAAAGGACGGATTGATCCTGCTGTCCAGACCCACACCCTCAAAGACCTCATACACGTCAATACCCAGCCGCTTGCAGATGTTCCCGATCTCGTTCGCAAAGCTGATCTTCGTTGCAAGGAACGCGTTGCTCACGTACTTGATCATCTCCGCCGTTTTTAATGTCGTAAAGAGCTTTGGGCAGTTAAACGGCGCGTAGAGCGTTTCCAATACCTTACGTGAACGTTCATCTGCGGTGCCCACAACGATACGGTCCGGGTTAAAGAAATCGTGTACCGCACTGCCTTCCCTGAGGAACTCGGGAGTCATCGCGACGCCGAAATCTTCGCCCGCGCTCTTTTGCGATACATCCTCCAGGATCGGGCGTACCACTTCCTCGGTCGTGCCCGGCACGACCGTACTCTTAACGACCACCAGATGGAAGCCGGCCTTCTGCTTGATGACGTTCCCGATACTCGCAGCAGCTGACCGCACGTACGTGAGATCGATCGAGCCATCCTCCTTGGAAGGCGTGCCCACACAAACGAAAGTGAGATCAGTACTTCTGAGCACATCGTAATCCGTCGTTGCGTGATACAGGCCCCTGGTCTTCACCAGTAAATCCGACAGCCCGGGTTCGAAAATGGACGATCGTGCCGCGTTGAGCGCCTGCACTTTTTCTTCATCGATGTCTACGAAGAGCACCTCGTGCCCCAGTTCCGCGAGCCCAACTCCGGTCACGGCCCCGACGTAGCCGCTTCCCACTATCGATAATCTCATATAACGAACAGTCCTTTCGTTCTAAGGCGGTCTTC
>JBNGDK010000092.1:0-3357 GCA_049975405.1 Candidatus Methanospirareceae archaeon | reverse complement strand
AGGTCGCGCTCACCAGCAGGCTTGAAGTTCCTGAGACCGCCCTCGCCGTACTCCTTGGTCACATACCCTCGGTCGAACGGCAGATCACGATCCGCGAACGCGACTTTCCACAGCGGTGAAAGCACCCAGGCATCCTTGTTCGCCAGGTGCGCACCGGCGACCAGACCCGCATACGCGCTCTGGTGACCGACGTTCATCGCGTAGTTCGGGAAGTTCACGCCACGCATCTCGAACGGCAGGCCCTCGTCGCTCTGATACGAGTACGAGCAGTTCGCCGTCGCTTGATCCTGCAGGTCGTAGCCGAAGAACCCGAGCCGGCCGATACGCTCATAGTGGCCTAACATCGAGAGCGACCACGCACTCAGCGTTGGCTGTGTCAGGCCCGTTGCGCAGGCAACCGCGCTGCCACAACCCGCGGCCGCGCAGCATGCTCGCACCGAACCGCCGAAGTGCGATTCCGCTACCGTCGGATACGCCTCATACTGCGTCAGGCAGTAATCGTTCTCCGCACGGATGATCTCCTCCAGGAGGTCCATGTTGAGCTTGTTGCCCTTGATCGAGGCCATCTCGCCGTTCGCGTAATCAAGGCCGACCTCCGCGCCCTTATAGCAGAAGTCCTCCAGGATGTTGTCCGTATAGGTCGCGGATGCGTACTGCGTGAACCCGACGCCACCCGACATGTACGTCCCGAACCACAGCTGGTCATAGACCATCGCAGAAACCGCGATGCTCTCCAGCTCTGCCCTGATCGGATCGTTCGGGAACAATGCCGGTGATCTCGTGCTGTCCGCGTTGATGCCCAGCGGCATGCCACCAGGCTCGTTGTGCGACCTTGCTCGCTTCACGGGCATATAGTTCGACAGCTTCACCACCGCCGCGTGCTTCGCGTAGTATGCGAACTCGCCGGTTACCGACTCGCCCGCACACAGCTTGTACGCGTTGATCATCGTCATCCCGACCTGCATGCCGACCCATCTGAACATCGTGCCACCGTCGGTCTGCCGTGCTACCACCGTCGGCATCCACAGGATCTGCCAGATCTTCTTGCCGATTGCGCCCTTCAACTGCGCTGCCTGCTCGCCTGGCTTCTCCCAGCCTGCCGGGAACTCCTTGTTGATGTCCAGCAGGAATCGCCGGTCCAGCGCGTCCGCGAGGTCATCATCGCCCGTGAAAAGCTTTGCATAGCTGTCGTTCACCAGGAACGGCTTCGTCTCCACCATGTGCTCCTGAATGACCGCACCACCGGGCAGCGCGTGGTTCAGCACCTCCATATAGTGGCTGATCGTGTCCGGAGTGACCTCCTTGCCCAGGCGCGCCTCCAGCAGCCCGTGTGCGTCATCCAGACCCAGGACGATCCCGCGCTTCATATCATCCCAACACTGCTGCATTGCGGCGTTGTTGATCCAATCCTTTTTATACAGGCCGGTACTTATAGTTAGTCTGTGGGGAACGTGACCGCGATGCGAGCAATCGAGGAGCAAGAAGGAGCGACTGGAGGTCTCGAAATGGGCGCCAGAGCCTTTGCTGAGCTTAAAGAGGTGAAGCCCACGCTCGCTGGACGCGGGAAGAAGATCCGTGAGAACCGGGTACGGCTGATATAGTTATACTGCCGCTGGAGCGGGCTGGACCCGGGTGCACTCATAGAGCGGGCGCGGGAAGCGGGTGTGAAGAAGACCGAACAGAGCGTGAAAGAGTTTTATGACTGGCTCAGGACTGATTATGTCATACCCGAGAAAGGTGGGCGGCGAAAAGGCGAGAAAGGGCTGGCACCGCGTTCTGCCGGTCGGGTCATCGAAGACATACGCGTCTTCTACAGAGAGAACGACGTCCCTATCGGCAAGTTACACCTGCCCACACCGCGGAAATTGAAGGAGAATTTCAGAAAGTTCCTCGCGGCTCAGGACGTCAGGCGCATGATCGATGTCTGTGAGCGATTGCGGGATAGAGCGATCATGTTGTGCGCATTTCAAGGCGGGCTGGCGATGAAAGAGCTCATCGCGCTGAACTACGGTGACGTGGCTGTGGGCTTAGAAAAAGGTGAGGTTCCCCTTACCCTGCATCTTATGAGAGAGAAAGAGGGGATCGAATTTTACACCTTCCTGGGCGAAGACGCGGTCGATACCCTGCGGTGCTATCTCAAGCTGCGAGAGCGAGGGTCCCGCTATCTGGATCCCGAGGACCTGAAGAACGATTCTCCGCTCTTCATCTCAGAATCGAACCGACGCAGGAAGGAGCGTGTCAGGGCATACGAGTGTGGCATCAACAGAGCTATCCAGACCGTGGCGCTGAAGGCTGGAATGATCAACGAAGACGATTGCGGGAGAACCATCAATACCGCGGGTATTCATGCCTTACGCGCCTCGTTCTCCACGATTCTCCGCGATCAAGGCGTCCCACCAGATTATGTCGAGGAGATGCTCGGGCACCGGCTTCCGTATGATGGCGCGTACATGCGGCCAACGGTGAACCGGCTCAAGGAGGCGTATAAAAAGGCCTATCCCGCCCTGAGTATTAAACCGATCGTGAAGAAGACCCCACCCAAAGAAGAGATTGACGAGCGCATCAAGGATTACCTGGCACGGGCAGGCATACCGAACCACACGGGTAGCGTCTACAAATGCCCTGTCTGTTCGCGCGATATCGATCAGAACTGGAACGTGTGCCCACACTGTGGCTCTGATATCGGGATCACCAAATGCCCAAAATGTAATTCTTCGGCTTCCGCGTCATGGCAATTTTGTCCGTACTGCAAGACAAAATTAAACAACCAAAAATGTCTTCATGATTGGATTGGGCAGGGACGTACGTGAATTTATTGCGCGCTGATTGTAAATGAATTTAAACACGTCACATAAAGTGAATTCAGAGATTTGATGAAACGGTGATAACCAATGGGCGAAGTGGCGTGGCCAGAAGTGCAGAAAGCATTGGGAAACATAGGGAAGCAATGGGAACTAGGAGAATCTACGTGGCGCATTTGGGGCTGCATCCTGTTCAAGTCCTGCCCTATCTCGCAGCGGGAGATCGAGTTGGGTACGGGCTATAGCAGCGGGACAGTACGGCTAGGTCTACAGAAATTGAAGAGGGCGAATATGCTAAAGGAACTTGTCATGGGCGGAGAAACCCGTTATTATGTTAACACCACACTCACTGAGGCGTTTGGTACGTTTTCGCGGCTTTTTTTCGAGGATAACCTACAACCGGTGATCTCACTGCTGGCGGGTAACCTTGATAAAGTAGAGAATCCGAAAGTGAAAAAACGGTTCCACGAGCTGATCGAAGAGTGCAAGAAGTTGCAGCTCCTCGTGCTCGTTCAATCCCGGATCATTGAGCATATCAACACCAGCGGAATCGCTG
>JBNGDK010000091.1:0-3417 GCA_049975405.1 Candidatus Methanospirareceae archaeon | reverse complement strand
CTACATTTGTGCTAGCTGAGGTGCCCTAAATTTCCCCCGCAGGGGTTTTGTTCCTTCGCGGATATTTGTGTCATCCGCTCGATGAACCTATCGATATGAACCGCGGTAAGTGTTATTATCTCCATTTTGCCGCTGGCTGTGAGGTCGATGACCAATTTCATGACCACTTCGTCGTTATCTGCTTTCAAGATATTCACGAAATCGTAAGGTCCAAAAAGCGCGTACTGGCTCAGGATATTCACGCCCAGCGACTCTACTCGCTTATTCACCTCTTCGATACGCTCAGGGTTCTCCTTTACCACCTTCCGCCCCTTCTCCGTGAGCTTGGTCAGCAATACATAGACACCCATCTTCATCACCACTGAAAGAGATGCATTCCCTTTTGATTTAAAACTTTCGGAGCATCCCATGGGCACGGAATAGTGACCGCGGAGAGCATCTGAAATCTTACTACGATAGACTAGGAGCATCGACCGCTCCAAATTCGGGTTCTAGGTTGGCGTGGTGCATACGGCAAAAAAGGATTAAAACCTCAGTTTCGACTCATGTTGCCTGTACTTCATCGAGCGCTGCGGAGATTTCGTCGAAGACCTCCTGTATTTCCGCCGTGCCGTCGACCGTAACCAGGACGCCTTTCTGGCTGTAGTATTCGATCAGCGGCTGGGACTGCTTCTTATACACCGCTAAGCGATTCATGACCGCCGATTCTCTATCATCCTCGCGCTGATACAGCGGTAAACCGCAGAGATCGCAGATCCCTTCCTGCTGCGGCTGATTGAAGAAGATATGGTAGCTCGCGCCACAGGCACACATCCGTCTTCCAGAGATCCGCTTAAGCACTTCCGCATCGGGCACCGCGATATTGATCACCACGTCCAGCGTCTTCCCCAGCTCAGTTAGGATCGTCTCGAGCGCCTCCGCTTGCGGTATCGTTCTCGGATAGCCGTCAAGGATACAGCCCAAGTCGCAATCCGGCTGCGAAAGCCGGTCTTTGATAATACCGATGAGCACGTCATCAGGCACCAGTTCGCCCCGGTCCATGTACTTCTTCGCTTCGAGCCCCAGCGCCGTCTGACGCTTTAGATTCTCACGGAGAATATCGCCGGTCGAGACATGTGGTATCGCGTATTTCTCAGCCAATTTCTTTGCCTGTGTGCCCTTCCCTGAGCCGGGTGGGCCAAACAAAACGATGTTCATTCTTTTCCAACCCCCTCGAAACAAATCACTAGAAGACTGCTTAAACAAACGTTCTGCAGCAAGAGCGATTCTAGAGAACACTCGGTGCTCCGAGTATAAAAATAAGTGGGGGGAGGACATTTCACAGACCCCGACCCGTCCGGCATTATTAAAAGTTTTTATAGTTAAAAGTTATAATAAATACGATGAGACAAGCAGAGTTGCACACTGCGGGTGGGCTGTGCACACATCTCCTGAAGCAGAAGCAGCCGCTGCTCGATGAGTTCAAGGCGAAGGGCCTGGAAGCTCAGAAGCGCGGCGAGGAGCTTTCCTACTCTGATTTCTGCGTGGAGAAGCTCACTGCAGCAGGGCTTGCGGGTGATCAGCTGTTGCTGGCGGTCTCTCTGATCGATCTGGGGATCGCAATCGGGCAGATACAGATGCTCGTAGAGGTGGCGAAGGAACGCAGGATGACGCATGAGTATCTCATCGGGCTTCAGCCATCACTGGTTTCCGCATGAAGCGGGAGGGATAAAAAGAGGGCCATACGCATGTTTCGGATTCGTAGAAGATTTAATGACCTCGTTGCACGCATACGAACCGGACGAGCGGTGGGTGCGGCATCACCTGAAGATTCAGAGGCAGAGTTCAGGAAGCGACTGAGTCCCGATGAGTATCGTATCTTACGTGAGCGCGGCACAGAGCCGGCGTTCAGCGGTGAATTTGTGAAGACAAAGTCACGTGGGACCTATCAGTGCAAAGCCTGTGGTAACCAGCTCTTCGACTCGGAGACCAAATTTGATTCGGGGACCGGCTGGCCCAGCTTCTTCGATGCCCTGCCACATGCAGTGAAGTTGCGGCCTGATAAGCGATTTGGCCTGGACCGCACGGAGGTACTCTGTAAGCAATGCGGCAGCCACCTCGGGCATATCTTTGATGACGGCCCGACGCCCACCGAGAAACGATATTGCATCAATTCGCTGGCACTGGATTTACAGAGTCCAAGCAGTAGATCAGGAGCGCAGCTTCGGCGAGTCGAACCACAGTCCTGAAACGTTCATGTCACCTTCGAGCTCGTGAAAGACGACCGTGACGATCACGTCCTCGGGCTCCTGCGTGAATCGCGCTTTGTAGTACACGATAACCTACTGGTTCTGGCTCTCGACCTTCCAGAACTCCTTGGAGGCATAGGTGCCGATCGTTGACTTGATCATGGCGTTGGTCTCGAGGAAGAGGGATTCGGGGAGCGTAGTCTTCATCGTTGCGTCAAAATCCTCGGAGTATTTCGTGTAATCGTCCTCGTTCATCGCGATTAGCATATTCTCGGTGATCGGGTCCGCATAGCTGCGGACCTGGCCGATGTCGACTGGCGTCTGGTTGAGGCACCCGCTCACGAACAGGACGGCAAAGAGCGTACTCCCGGCAATCGCGAGCAGTCTGATTTTACGATTCATGAGTAATCACTCGTTGCTTACCCGGGTTATACAACTTGGTCTTCACGGTATAAGGGAAGGGTTAAATTCTACCATTCAATCAGCACCACCCGCGCCGGCGCGCCGTCACAGCCCTTGAGCTTGAGTGGTAACGCCACCATAAAATATGCGCCCGGCTCTATGGCACACAAATCCAGGGTCTCGAGGATGAGTACCCCGTTCTCTGTCAGGAGCTTGTGCACCTGATATTCCGAATCTGTAAACGCCTCGATGGAGAGATAATCGATGCCCACTACCTTTACACCGTTTTCCACCAGAAGCTCGGCAGCGGAATGATCGAGTGCGACGTAATCCTCATGGAATGTCCTATCTGCAAGCAGCTCTGAGTTTCGGGTTTTGAACAGGATCCGCCTGTAGGTGCGCAGGTCCACGTCTCGCAGCTCAGTAGCCGTTATCACATCTGATGCCGCTACCTCAACGACCAGCGCTTCGCCGATCAGATCGTATAGACTTATCTCGTCTATGCTTTTTCCCTCCTCCGTAAAGTGGTAGGGCGCGTCGATATGTGTCCCGATATGCGAGCTGCATGCTAGCCGTGAGCAGTTATATGCATCTCCGTTCCTCACCGACTCCTCCTGTGTGAGTTCGACACCCGCATCGTTCGGCCAGGACTGCATGCCCGGATAGATCGTGAGTGACAGGTCGTGAATCTTCAGGGTCTTCTCACCCCCGCCATGCTTTGCTTGATACGTTTAACCTGATGGTATGATTAAGTCCGCCTCTTTAAGAAGCGAGAGGTGGAAACATG
>JBNGDK010000090.1:0-3419 GCA_049975405.1 Candidatus Methanospirareceae archaeon | reverse complement strand
GCGCTAAAAGTGGGAGAGGATGAGCTTGACCTGTTCATACGCCGTTCATTGGCGGTGGAGCTTTACCGAGAAGGTAAGTTATCGCTAGGAAAAGCAGCGGAAGTGGCAGGCGCACGGAATACGTGGGAAATGCTGATGCTGCTGAATGAAAAGGGTGTGCCACTGGATTATACTGCGGACGATGCGGAGAAGGATTTAAAGACGTTACAAGAAGCGCTCGGTAGATAGATGAAGGTTGTATCAAATTCAACCCCGCTCATCGCACTTTCGAGGATCCACAAATTTAGTCTACTGAAAGAATACTTTGGAGCGGTTTTCATCCCCAAAGAGGTGTATGAAGAAGTGGTAACGCCCGATGCAATTGAAGTGGCCGAGCGCCAGCACTTCGCTAGGTACCCGTATGGTGCAAAATTCTTTTGATAAACCTTTTCTTCGAAAGAAAAGGTTTGGCGTGTTCATCAGTCTGGTGCTGAACCTGATCTCACGGTTATTGAGAGAGCACGAGGGACTAAAATGAGCTTTTTGGATATCCCTGCGGTTACATGCCTAAGGGTGACGGTACAGCTGAAAAAACGGGTTGTGAACTGCAGGGGGGATTCAGATGCGTGAACTGTTAAAACTGCTTGAAGAAGGGGAATCAGAAAGAGTAGAATACAAACCATCCTTATCGCAAACGGATAAAATACTGGAATGTGTTTCTGCATTTTCAAATACGAATGGGGGGACGCTGGTCATAGGGGTACGGGATAATGGCGAAGTTATTGGTGTTGATATTGGCAAAAGAACAATCGAAAATTTGGCAAACAGGATAAAACAGCATACAGACCCAATGGTTTATCCCTCAATTTGTATTGAAGAGTTTGATGCTAAGCATGTTGTGCTATTGGAATTTGAAGAAGGTAAACAAAAACCTGTGCTCGCATCCGGAAGAGCATATAAAAGAGTGGGAAGAACAAATCAGAAACTCGGCTCTGAAGCGATAAGGAACCTTGCACTCGAAACCTCAAAGGTATACTGGGATGAGCGAGTTTGTGAGGATGCGAGTTTTGATGACATTGATGAAGATAAGGTACACTTGTTTTTACAAAGGGCAAAATATGAGCGGAGGCTTGAGTTAGATCCAAGAACACCGGGTAGAGAAGCGCTGGAGAACTTAGGATTAGTGAGTGGCGGAAACCCTACAAATGCTGCTATTTTGTTGTTTGGTAAAAATCCGCAACGGTTTTTCAGTCAAGCAGAACTGAGATGTGCACGATTTAAAGGAGTAAAGCCATTAGAATTCATAGATCTGAAGGTTTTTGGTGGGACTATACTGGATCAGCGGGATGATGCCGTTGAATTTGTCCAGGAACATATTGAACGGCATGCGAAAATAGTAGGACTGGAGCGGCTTGAGATTTGGGAGTATCCACTGGATGCGATACGGGAAGCGATAACAAACGCAATCTGTCATAGGGATTACGAGATTTCTGCCACGGTTCAAGTGCGAGTCTTTGATGATAGGCTAGAGATCTGGGGGTGCGGTCCTCTGCCAGAGCCATTGAGCGTGGAAGACCTCAAAAAAAGGCACAGGTCGATACTAAGAAACCCTGTGATTGGGAAATGCTTCTTCTGGATAAAATACATAGAGCAGTGGGGAACCGGAACAAATAGAATCATTGATGCATGCTCGAATCAGGGCTTGCCGGAACCGGTATTTGAGGAATTTTCCGGGAGTCTGGTAGTAACGTTACGGAAACTAATAACGGAGGAGCTTTTGAAAGAGAAGGGGCTGAATGATCGACAAATAAAAGCGGTGTCGTATATCAGAGAAAAGGGCAGCATAAACAATAAGGCTTATCAAATGCTGTTTTGTGTCTCGAGGACGACTGCGACAAGAGATTTGAAACAACTGGAAGGAGCTGGGATAGTGAACCGTACGGGTAGGGGAAAACGGGATTTAAAGTACGTCTTGAAATGACCCTTCTGGTGCAAAAATGGTGCAAAAATGGTGCAAGAAACCTTTCTGTGTAAATGAAAGTTTTACCAAAGAAATTACTAGGATAAAGATGAGGATTTCGATGAGTCTAAGATATGTTACGCGGTTTTAGGAATCGATTAGGAACCGATTAGGAACCGAAAAAACCCCTTTCTTTGTAAAAGAAAATCAGTTTGCAAAATTACCAGCATGATACACATTTCTTTTGATAAACCTTTTCTTCAAAAGAAACGGTTTGTGAATGTCATTTCCAGGCTATTGCAAGAGCGCGAAGGACTAGAAGGTCAAAACGATACCTTCCAAAGCTTTAGGTAATGATTAGGTAATGATTAGGTAATGAATGATGCCGATAAAAAACTTTTCTTTGAAAAGAAACTTTACTAAAGAAACCTTTCTTAAAAAGAAAGTTTTATCAAAGAAACCCTGAAGATGCTTAGAATCGCTATCATCCTCGGAACACGTCCAGAAATCATAAAGATGTCGCCGGTGATCCGTGCGTGTGAACGACAAAACGTGGATTTTTTCATCCTGCACACGGGCCAGCACTATTCGTACACGATGGATCGAGTCTTCTTCGAGCAATTAGAGCTGCCTGAAGCCAAATATAACTTGGATGTCGGCTCGGGGACGCATGGCGAACAAACCGGTAAGATTTTGACGCATCCATAAGCCCAACAACTCATGATACCGCTCTCTAAGCCGGTAATCGGCGATACGGAAATCAATAACGTTCTTGAAGTACTAGTGTCAGGAATGCTTGCCAGTGGCGCGTGGGTAATGCGGTTTGAAGAGAAATTTGCAGCTTACGTGGGCGTAAAGCATGCGGTGACCACCACGAGCGGCACGGTCGCACTGGATTTAGCACTGAAAGTATTGGGTATAAAAAATGGTGACGAGGTCCTCGTTCCGGACTTCTCATTCATTGCGACGGCCAATGCGGTCCTGTTCCAGCATGCGAAACCTGTTTTCGTGGACGTGAATGAAAAGACGTTCAACATTGATCCCGAGGATGCAGCGGAGAAGATCACGGCCAAAACAAAAGCGATACTGGGCGTGCACCTGTTCGGGCATCCGTTTGACGTGAAAGCGCTCCAGGCACTATGCGAGGACCACCAGCTCTTATTAATTGAAGATTGCGCGCAAGCGCACGGTGCAGAGTACGAGCGAGCGCGCGTTGGCACGTTCGGCGATCTCAATTGTTTTTCGTTCTACGGTACGAAGAACATGACGACCGGTGAGGGCGGCATGGTAACGACGAACGATTCTCAACTAGCGGAGCGAGTGCGATTGCTCATCAACCACGGCCAGAGTCAGAAGTATATGCATACCAGCCTGGGCTACAATTACCGCATGACGAACCTGCAAGCGGCGCTGGGTCTCGCGCAGCTGCATCAGCTCGAGCAGTTTACGAAGCGCAGGATACAAAATGCGACGTATTTGA
>JBNGDK010000089.1:0-3473 GCA_049975405.1 Candidatus Methanospirareceae archaeon | reverse complement strand
GTTGATGGAAAATAACCAAAAGGTCAATGGAAAACGAGGAAGGCGTGCTGGTTAGCGATTCAATCTCATCCCTGCTGGATGCGGTGGACATGGTGAGTATCTGCGCGCCAACGAAATATCACTTCGAGCTGGCCCGGCAGGCGGTTGAAACGGGCATCCACTGCTTGATCGAGAAGCCGATTTGCTCTTCCAGTGAAGAGGCTGAGCGGCTCGTAGAGGTGATACAGGATCACGTCGTGGTCGGTGTGGGGCACATCGAGCGGTTCAACCCTATAGTAAGGGAAATAAAGCAGCTCATCAATCGTCCGCGGTATATCGAGATCAAACGGCTCAATCCGGCCTCGACGCGAATCACGGATGCCGACGTGGTGACGGACCTGATGATCCACGATATCGATCTCGTGTGGAACTATTTCATGGATGGGCGTTCATACCATCTGGACGCGGTCTGGGATGAGGATCTGTGCACAGCGATTGCACGGTTTGGTGATTGCGCGGTCTCCTTATCGGCGAGTCGAATCGCGTGTAAGAAGACGCGAAGTATCTACGTGGAGGATGAAGAATTCTCTGTAGAGGGCGATTTCATGAACCAGGAGGTCTTCATCTATCGCAAGCCGCAGAAGTACAGCGAGGTCAATTCGCGCTACGTGCAGGAGAATATCATCGAGAAGGTGCTGGTGAGCAAGGTCGAACCGCTGAAGGAGGAGCTGAAGATGTTCGTGCGGTGCGCGAAAGAAGGGAGGAGAGAATTTCCCGTGACGGCCGAGCAGGCACTCTTTAATCTCAGGATAACCGAGGAAATCAGGGCGAAAGGGAGGGAGCAATAAATAATGACGTTCTTTAAGCACCCCACTGCGATCGTCGAGAGTGACGAGATCGGCGAAGGCACGAAGATCTGGCACTTCGTGCATGTGCGTGCGAAGGCGAAGATCGGTAAGAATTGTGTTATCGGTAAGAGCGCGTACATTGATACTGAGGTGGAGATCGGGGATAACGTCAAGATCCAGAATTTCGTCTCCGTTTACAAGGGTGTGAGGATAGAGGACGAGGTCTTTATCGGGCCTTCTGTGACGTTTACGAACGATTTATGGCCACGATCGTTGAGCTGGGGTGAAGATAAATTATGTAGCACGGTAGTGAAGCAAGGTGCGAGCATCGGTGCGAATACGACGGTTATCTGCGGTGTGACAATTGGCGAGCACGCGATGATAGGTGCGGGAAGCGTTGTGACCAAAGATATTCCCTCCTACGGGCTCGTATATGGCAATCCGGCGAAATTAACGGGCTATGTATGCTCCTGCGGCCAGAAATTAGAGAAGCTTGTCGAAGAACATGAAGAAGAACGAGTGTACGAATGCACGTGCGGTAAAACCGTGAGGATCATAAAGGAGTGATTTTGATCAATCTGAAATGACAAAGCTCGTGGTGGTTGGTATGGGCTATGTGGGCATCCCCGCAGCTGCGTTGTTTGCCGATGTTGACGGCTTTACCGTTGTGGGTATCCAGCGGCGGTCACAGCGTTCGGGCTGGAAGATCGGCTGGCTCAATGCCGGCAAGAACCCGATCGGCGGCGACGAGCCGGGCCTGTCCGAGCTCATTGCACGCGTGGTCGAGAAGGGAACATTTCGCGTGACCGACGACTTTGCGGAATGCCAGGACGCGGATACCATCCTGATCGATGTGCAGACGCCAACGGACGATCGAGGAATACCTCATTATGAATCTTTGAAGGAAGCGAGCGCGCAGGTGGGAAGAAACCTGAAACGAGACGCGCTCGTTGTGATCGAATCGACCGTTGCACCCGGCACAACAGAAAACGTGGTGAAGCCGATCCTGGAGCAGGAATCGGGCTTGACAGCGGGCACGGATTTCGGGCTCGCGTTCTCATACGAACGCGTGATGGTGGGGAGGTTACTTCACAATATCACCCAGTATCCGCGGATCATCGGTGGCCTCGATGCGGAAAGCACGAGGCGCGCTATGGCACTCTACGCGAAGATCATTACAGCAGGGTTGCATCCAACCGATCTGCTCACGGCAGAGGTCGCGAAGGTGGTCGAGAATACGTACCGGGACGTGAATATCGCGTTTGCGAACGAGATGGCGCTGCTCTGTGAGAGCTTGGGCGTGGACGTGTATAAAGTGCGGGAGCTGGTGAACAATCTCCCAAATGATCCGTCGAACCCGTCGGCAAATCCTATCCGGAACATGCATTTCCCGGGTGCGGGCGTGGGCGGCCACTGCCTGCCCAAGGATACCTGGCTTTTAAAATACGGGGTGGACACTTACGGCAGGTTCACGGTGGATCCGCAGGTGATCGTGAAGAGCCGCGAATTAAACGCGTGGATGCCGATGCATATGGCTGAGCTCATCGAGGAGGGGTTAAAGGAAGCAGGAGTAGAAATAGGGGGCGCGAAGATTGCGCTATTAGGAGTGGCCTTTCTCGAGAACTCGGATGATACGCGGAATACGCCCTCGAAACCACTGTACGAAATTTTACTGCAAAAAGGAGCACAGCCGGTATTGCACGATCCGTACGTCCGCGAGTTTGAACTGCCGTTCACCAAAGACCTGGGAGAGGCTATTACGGGTGCGGATGCGCTCGTGCTCATGGTGAAGCATAAAGATTACGTGAAGCTGGACTTGGCTCAGATAAAGAAGAAGATGCGGACGCCAGTGATCGTAGACGGAAGAAATGCATACGATAAGGCAACATGTGAACGGTTGGGTTTCACGTACAAGGGCGTTGGGAAAACCCAGGCAGAAGCACATATGAATAAAGCTCTCTCAGTCGGGGTCGTCGAAGAGGACGGCGAGCAGCTATTTAAACCCTGAAGGCGAAATATCTATTGAGCTACGTATGAGTGAAGTCGTTTCGGTTTTTGATAAGGACGTCGTAGAACTCCTTCTACAGACCAGGAAGCTGTTAGATGAAATTCTGGAGACGATGGACATTCTAGCTGATGCAGAGATGATGACTGCAGTTGCAGAGTCAGAAGAAGCGATAGGACGAGGAGAGACAAGGACGTTCACAGATTTTATTACGGAAGTTGGTCTGGAAGATGAGTTATGAACTACGGACCACGCCACGATTCGAGCGGCTGTTCAAGCAACTACCACGAGAGATACAAATTCAGGTTACGGGGCCGATATCACGATTGTCAGATGATCCCTATCGCGGAAAACTATTGCACGGGCGATTGAAGGGGAAATTATCGCTCGCTATAGGTGATTATCGGGTGGTTTACGAGGTGAAGACGAACACGGTTTATTTACTAGCGGTAGGCCATCGAAAGAAGATTTATCAGCGATTAGAGCACTGAAACTTTTCTTTTCAAAAGAAACCTAGCAAATGGTACTAGAGTCAAATCCAACAGTTATGATTCCACTCGCTAAGCCGGTAATAGGCGATACGGAAATCAATAACGTTCTTGAAGTACTAGAGTCAGGGATGCTTGCCAGTGGCGAGTGGG
>JBNGDK010000088.1:0-3735 GCA_049975405.1 Candidatus Methanospirareceae archaeon | reverse complement strand
CGAAAAACTATTCACCTCGCGGACTCGGGTAAAGCTCCTCACACTCTTCTTGATGAAGCCCGGGAAAGCCTTCTATGTCCGGGAAATCGCACGCGCCACTGAGGAAAACGTCAACGCGGTACGACGCAAATTGGCAATTTGGTAACTATCGGGCTATTAAAAAGTGAACGGAGAGGTAATGCCAAATACTTCCAGGTCAACCGGGAAATGCCCCTTTATCACGAGTTATCAAATATGATACTCAAGACCGAGGGGGTCGCCAACGTGCTGCAAGAAAGCTTATCTGAGCTGGGCGTTGAGCTGGCCTTCCTTTATGGCTCGTTTGCTCATGGCACCGCGGGGGCCGAAAGTGATATTGATCTCTTCATAATCGGCGAGATAGCCGAAGAGAAGCTGATAGTACTCATGCAAGACGTGGAGAAGAAACTGTCACGTGAGATAAATTACGTGCTCTTCACTCCGAACGAATTTGAGCAGCGTAAAAAAGAACGGGACCCGTTTGTCACGAACGTGCTCAAAGAGCCAAAGATCATGCTCATAGGAGCGCTCGATCATGCTGGATGACCTTGAACGCAAGGGATACATAAAGCGATTACCGGTTGATAAGAAGAAGGTAAACGATTCTTTACAGCTCGCTAAACGCGATATCACCGTTCGTTGCGAAGGGGATGCTGGGCGAGAACCATGGCTGGGCGTTTTCCATTGCGTATAACGCGATCTTACAAGCAGTACGCGCACTGATGTTCTCGCACGGATACCGTCCTTCAGGAGAATTTCAGCATATCGCCGTCGTTCGGTTCGCCGACCGCTTCTTACAAAAAGAAGACGCCATTGCCTTCGATTGGATGCGTCGAAAGCGGCATACAACGCTCTATGATACCGCAGGAACAGTCTCTGAACAGGAGGCTCAGAACGCGGTAGAAAGAGCCGAGCGTTTGGTGCTCGAGCTCGAAAAAATGCTCGAGCAAACCATGTAAGTAATGAGAAAACGGGAAGTTCAATACGCCTCGTTAGCTTCTCTAGCCCTTTTGGGTGCGATTTTTTCTCCCCGCAGCTCTCACGCATTTTTTCCGCGCAAGCTTTTCACTAATTAATCTTCGTGCTTCGCCCAGCCTTCTTTCAGCGCGCAACAAAACCCGCTTCATCTAACAAGGGCACGAGACGATGACCTGCAGCTCCTATAAGTAGGTTTCGTGCGTTACCCCCTCGTCACTGATCACCAGATAGTCCGCGGCGTGGCCGACCCACGAGCCGGAATTAGCGGTTCTTTCATCTATATTTACGTACGGCTTGTGCGTGTGCCCGTAGATCACAAACCCGTCCTCGTAATGCCCGCCTTTACGCACCAGATCGGTAGCGTACTTCGGTAGCTTTTCCAGGTCGCGCTCTTCCGGCGGCAGGGTGATCCGCGTCGCTTTATCCTTTACCCAGGAACACACGATCAATTTGTTCCAGAGATCCGCCTTCGCACAGGCCACCTGCCAGATCGTATCCGCAGCCTTACCCACGTCATCGCCCTCCATACAGAGCCGGTCCGCGAAGAGCTCGTAGAGTTCCAGGTTGCCAAACCGTTTGTTCTCCAGCTGGTACCCGTGGATGAAGTGGTACGTGGTCTCACCATACTGAAGTGCGAGGTCATGCCGCTGTCGCAGCGGGTCGAGATCGAACACGGTCCCGAAGTGCGATTCCGGGAACATAAACGCATGATAATCGTGATTACCCACGACAAACGTGACGTCTATGCGCGGCTCCAGGCTCATGAGCTTCTCCAGAATATCGGTATTATCGAGCATTACACCCAGCGGATCGCGGCGCCAGAGATCGAAGATGTCGCCCAGCAGGATCAACCGCTCAACGTCATCCGGGAGCTCGTCAAGGAATTCCATGAATTTCGACTTGTTGCTCGCCGGGATCCCTAAATGGAGGTCCGAAACGACGATACACGTTTTTGTCATTGGCACTCGCCTCCAGGCCCTTTAAAAGGGCAGATCTACGAATAAATAGTGAATTGAGGCGCTATTTATTGGTATCTGTTAGCAAGATTGATCGTGGTAAATCAAAGAAGGGCTAACATTCAAAGTCCAAATTAAGTTTAGACCCTGAGCGAGCTACGGAACCCCCTGGCAGCATAGTAAGATTCCGCACCGTTGTGATACACAAAGACATGGCCATAGCGGCGATCACAAAAGAGGGCGCCGCCGAGTTTTCTGATATCAGCAGGTGTTTTCACCCAGCTCGACGTCTTCGTATCGAACTTGCCACGTTTCTGCAGCTCCCGATATTGTTCTTCCGTCAACAGCTCAATGCCCATGGCAGCTGCCATATCAATAGCGTTATCTCTCGGTTTATGTGCTTTCCTTGATTCCAGCGCTTCACGGTCATAACAAACATTTCTGCGGCCTTGAGGACTTTCCGCTGAACAATCATAAAAAAGGTATTCGCCCGTCTTTATATCATGACCAACAACATCCGGTTCACCGCCAGTTCTTTCCATTTCAGTGAGTGACCACAGGTTTTCAGGAGTAGCTGCCAGCTTTGCTTGTACGTTAGCCCATGCAAGACCTTCATGGCGGTTCATGTTATGCTCAAAACGGGCTTTCAACGCTCTGAGTAGTTCTTCACGGTGTTCTGATGACAACTCTTTTTTGTGCTCATGCATAATCAGAGTATTCAGCCCGCGTTTATAAAATCATCTATCTATGCAGGGTGATGGTTATTTTACAGCTCTGTTTGCTTCAATTGGAATAGTGGTGGATTGCTGGAGGCTTGTACGTAAAGTCTTGAGGGCGACGTATTTTTCGCTCGCTCTTAGAACAGCACCGTTTATCTTCTATCTCGGCTAATTTCCGATTATTGGAACTCAGGAGATAGAGCCACGTGATGAAACCGGTAATTAAAGACTTCAACTGTTTCGCCGTTGCGGAGCTCTATGCGCTCTACCGGGATGTCTACGCGTCATCAGAAGGGATGAGCGAAACACTCGAAGATAAGTATCCCTGCCTTGACGATTTCACCGCGGACGTGGTCGCGCTTGAGCGCCTTCCGGGAGCCATCGCTCTGGCTGTGGAGATCGCAGGACGGCCAGTTGCTTACCTTATCATCAGACCGCGGAGGCAAGCCCGGCTTCGGCACACCGCTGACCTGAACATGGGTGTCGCGCAGGCAGTACGCGGACAGGGCCTCGGACGCCTGATCCTCCAGGCGGCTCTCGAACGCGCTTCCGCCTCAGCCGAGCTTGAAATCCTGTATCTCATGGTCCGTGCAGATAACGAGCCTGCAATCCGCCTCTACAAGAAGATGGGGTTCGAAGAGGTGGCGATACTGAGTCGTGACACCAAGATCGGTGACGCTTATTTCGACGGCCTCCTGATGCGCACGTTCGTGGCGCGATAGCGTGCGGTGCACCACAGCTGCGTGCAGGTCAAGACTCTGCAAGGTCACCGTGCCTGAGCCTGAACGTTCATTCAGCAATGCAGTTCACTATCGGTTTTGGGTGGAAATCCTGTGCGCGAAGCCACGCTGAACACGTTCGCTGCAATCTTCTCAACAGCTGCACCTTCAAGCAGAAGGCCCCGAGGAAGTATTCCTGAGCGTTCATAGGTAGCTAATTGACTGTGGAAAAAGCGAAAGGCTTAACTAGCTGGTAAGCGAAACAATGGGCTAGGAGGTGAATATGAACACAAGAATGCAACGAGAGAAAAGACTGGCACGATTATTACTCACGACCGTCGCTCT
>JBNGDK010000087.1:0-3868 GCA_049975405.1 Candidatus Methanospirareceae archaeon | reverse complement strand
TTGTAAAGACTGCGGAAGCACTGAACGGTGGGGTAAAAGAACGTGATGCGCCCATAAGCATGCTTATGCCGATGGTACTCCTCGCAGCCCTTTCTATAGGTATTGGTATTTTATGGCTTACGAAGATTCCGCTGCCGTTCATTGCGGATGTACTCTCAGAATTAGGCCTGGGAGGATTGCCGTAATGGTAGAACTGCTGACACCGCTATTCGTGATCCTATGCCCCGCGCTGGCAGCCCCTCTGATACTGCTGTTCGATAAAAAGCCGAATATAAGGGAAGGAGCAACGATAGCAGCGGGAGTAGCAACGTTCGCGCTCGTCCTCTCCATGATCTCACCGATAGGAGACGGAGAAGTGATCACCTGCACATTCTTCCAGACCGTATTCGAGGGTGTGGTATGTGGCTTTAAAGTGGATGCCTTTGGTCTGATCTTCGCACTCACCTCCTCTTCTCTGTGGATATTAGTCTCTTTCTATTCCATAGGCTACATGCGGTCGTTGAAGGAGCATGCGCAGACGAGATTCTTTTTCTCCTTCGCTCTCGCCATATTCGGCGCCATGGGCATCGCATTATCCGCAAACTTGTTCACGATGTTCATCTTTTACGAGATATTAACGGTCTCAACCTACCCCCTGGTTATTCATGACCAGACACCAGAAGCGCTGAGCGCCGGCCGTAAATATTTCGCCTACCTGCTCACCTCGGGCGTCTTCTTCCTCTTCGCCGTGATGATGACCTACGCTCTTACGGATACCACAGATTTTACGAATGGTGGCATACCCGCACTTGGTACCGCATCTCGACTGACTCTGGTGATACTATTCTTCTGTTTCTTATTAGGGTTCCTGAAAGCTGCATGGATGCCGTTTCACTCTTGGCTTCCTACTGCGATGGTCGCACCTACCCCGGTGAGCGCGCTCTTGCATGCGGTTGCAGTGGTAAAAGCGGGTGTTTTTGGTATCGTGAGGGTAGTCTGCTATATCTACGGCGTGGACTTGATGCGCGAGCTATATGTACTAAATGAACAGCTTACGCTCGGCTTGATACTTGCCGGTATAGCGGGCTTTACCATGATTGTTGCCAATCTGTTTGCCATCGCTCAGGATAACTTGAAGAGGAGACTTGCGTACTCCACCATTAGTCAGCTATCGTATATAATTCTGGGCGCTGCGCTGTTAACACAGGATGGCATAAGAGGTGCAATGATGCACATTCCGTTTCATGGCTACATGAAGATCACCTTGTTCCTTTGTGCGGGTGCGATAATGGTCGTTACGGGAAAGCGGAACATAAGTGAGATGGCCGGCGTAGGAAAGATCATGCCGAGAACGATGCTCGCATTCACCATAACCGCATTTGGAATGATCGGCATTCCACCTGCAGTGGGTTTCATAAGTAAATGGTATCTTTGCCTGGGGACATTAGAGGGTGGAGATATAACGATGATTTTCTTGTTTGTCCTCTTATTAGCTTCCTTGCTCGATGTCGTTTACTTCTTCCCCATAATACACACTGCGTTCTTCAAGGAACCGGAAGGAGAGGGAAAAGAGGTAGAGGTAAAAGAAGCACCACTTTTTATGCTCATTCCGCTCGTAATCACGGCAGTCTTTTCTATTATTTTCTTTTTAGCGTTCGTTCTGAGGCCTGTCGAGATGCTCTCGCCGTACGTGGACATACTATCACTGTATGTCTATAAGCTTGTGGGGATAGCAGTGGAAAATGTGATTGCATAACCGTGATTAACCGTTCTCCATGCGCTCCAGTAAGGTTTTCCCACGTTCTAAAAGCCAGTAGTATGCTACATCTTCTCAGCACTCATGCACGGACATAGATCGCAATTACACCCACAGCACCCCCTGAGTCAAATAAATGACCAAATAGAGCGTGAACATTATGAGTACCAGTAGCACTGCAGTTCCTAAGCTAACGCTTACCATCGGCTCTTCTACAGATTGCCGCTTGAGCTTCTCCAGATCTCGCCCGTAGGTGGGATTGACAGTTCTCAACACCACCGTACTAACCATAGCCATCATAATCCTTGACGCGGCCGTTGGATTCTTGCTGAACCATACAACCGCATCGGCGATTTTCAGCAAGCCCTTGTCAATGAATTCCGCAACAGTCACTAACGGCTGCTCGCAGAGCCATATGAATCCTCTACCAACTTTTCTATACAGATGATCTATGTCGTACGTTATCCGTTCATGCGGTGAGAATACGAATTGCAACAGGAAGAACCCGACTGCGGTAACCATTAACAACTCCACCGTGCCTATAGTATGCCCAAAGGCGTATGCGTGATAGTGGAACGCTGTTTCTGCATAGGGCAGTATTCCGTAGAGTACCTGTGGATAGACACCAAGAGCAACACAGAGGAAAGCGATAACGCTCATGGCTATGAGCATCGGCCACGGTGCTTCTTTAGCCTCCAGCTCATCGTTCTTCCTGAAAAACGTGAAATACGTCAGTTTTAAGAACGACAGGAACGTGCCCACCGAACCGGCGATGAGCACAAGTGCGAGGATGTGCATTCCTTCCAGTTCCGCCGCGTGGATTACCATACCTTTGCTCACGTATCCATTGAAGCCCGGCACGCCAGAGATAGAGAATGCCGCGATGATACACGTGATCATGGTGATTGGCATCTTCTTTGCCAGGCCCCCAAGTTCCGTGAGGTTATTCTTACCCGTTGCATAGATGACGGCGCCCATACACATAAACAGGAGCGATTTATACAGAATATGGTTAAATACGTGTGCCATACCGCCATTTATCCCGACATACGTGCCTATTCCGATTCCCGCTACCATGTAGCCAACCTGACTCACAATGTGGTACGAGAGCAGTTTCCGCACATCGTTCTGTAACAGTGCAAAGGCAACCCCGTAGAGGCACATCAGACCGCCCATGTATGCGACCGCTTCTACACCAGGGAAGGTCCGTGCAAGTATATATACCCCGGTCTTTGTCGTGAACACACACATAAACACCGCGCCCGCTATCGTTGCCTTGGGATATGAATCTGGTAGCCAGGTATGCAGTGGTATAAAGGCGGTATTCACGCCGATTCCAATCAGCAAGAGCAGATAGCCAATACCGGGCTCGACAGGTCCTATCGCGATGGAACCGGTGTTCATATACTGGATGATTATCCCACCAAGGAGAGCGCAACCGCCGAAGAGATGGAAGAGAATATATCGCATTCCTGCATTCGTCGCCCGTTCTGTTTTACTATACCAGATCAGGCCAAGAGAAGAGAAGGCCATTATCTCCCAGAAGATGTAGAGCGTGAAGAAATCGCCCGCAAATACCGCACCCAGCGCGCTTCCCAGGTACAGGAGTCCACAAACATACTCCCCGGTCTCCTTTGTTACCTCTAACGAATAGAGCAACGCGACAGCACCGATGATCGCGAATATATAGCCCATGATGAGACTCAGGGGATCAGCATGGAGGAAGGTAAGCTCAAGTCCCGGGAGAACAGCGAATCCCCATGAGGTCTGTGGTTTGAGTAGCGCTACCCCGAGCAACCCGAGCACGGCTAAAAGGATGAGATAAAGCTTCCGTGCCTTACCTCTGCCCACCAGAGGCAGTACTGCAGCTCCCGCGAAATAAATGAGCGCAGGGGGTATGTTCAGTATGCTCCCTATATCCGTCATTCTTCTCCTCCTTTTTCCTTACGTACACTTCACGCCGTTATATCCACAGCATGCCATAGGTCATGGAAAAGACCGCATACGAGACGGCAAACGCAATCGAGTAGAGCATCGCAGTCCCCATCGCTAAGGTTTGGGTATCTTCTAAGTAGCCTTGCTTTTCTAATTCCAGCACATGGCGCACGGGATTAGAAGGCAGCACCGCGGTAG
>JBNGDK010000086.1:0-4023 GCA_049975405.1 Candidatus Methanospirareceae archaeon | reverse complement strand
GGCATGAATTCTTCTACTACCGATTAGCTATTCTTTATTAGGACAATAGGCAAAACTCTTAGCGCTGCCCTCCTGGCGGGTAATCAACCAATCGGGTTGTTTTTGGGAAATACAAATTTACAGGTTGTTTTTATATACGGCTAAAATAAGTAATTATACAATAAGGATGAAAGAGAAGCTTTATGTGTTGCTCGGCGATGTTGTATCTTCAACCCGAATAGTAAATAGGGATATTTTTCAGAAAAAGATAATGGATGCATGTATGGAGATAAATAAGTTATATGCTAACGATATAGTGGCTAACTTCAAGATTTTGAAAGGATTAGATGAAATCGGAGGGGTATTATTTTCTAGTTCGAAGGTCTATGATGTAGTCACCATACTTTCAGATCGGCTCTATCCCAACTCAATGCGCTTTGCATTAGCCTTTGACCATATAGATACTGCCGTGGAGTCTAAAGATGTGGCAAAAATGGACGGCCCCGCCTTCCATAAAGCATCGGATATTATACTTGAACTTAAACAAACGGAGAAATATTTTGCTATGTTTTTGGGCTACGGGAATCTTGATAAAGTAATAGGAGGAACAATTAATTTAATTTTAACTATAAAAGAAGAATGGTCGCAAAAAGAACATCATATAGTAAATGAAACAAAAAAGGGGAAAACACAAGTAGAAATAGCAAAAGAACTGGGTATTACTCAACAAGCGGTTTCTAAAACGTTAAAAAGATTGATGTGGAAAGAGTTAGAAGATCTCGAGGAAGATCTCAGATCATTTATGAAAATTGAAATAAAAAAGCTAGAAAATATGGAAACAGCTTGGTATAAAGAAGAGTATATTGGAGATTAGATCTCAAATAATGGGGATATCATTTTTACAGGAGGATACCTGATAGATGTTTGAAAATATATGCTGGATGGAAATCATGATTGTCTTAGGGGGGTATATAGTATTACTTTTAACAAGTGGCGTTGTAGTAACTGGTGTTTTACGAAGCATTTCAAAAGAACAAATATTAAAAATAGGGAAAGATGCAAGGGATACCGGATTTGTTGTTGGGAAATGTGAGAATATCTTAATACTTACATTTATGCTTCTGGAAGGGTATACCGCTCTGGCGCTGATATTTGCAGCAAAAGCAGTGGTCCGTCGCGAAGATATGAGTAAAAATTCCCTGTTCTATCTCGCAGGTACCATGATTAATGTCACTTATTCAATAACAATTGGGGCATTGATGTTAGTGCTGTTACGTTAAAACAGAGTCATAGAGTAGGGTTTTCAAGATCTTCTGAAGAATATTTCTAAGGAATAGTAAATGAATTTTATCCATAATGGAGTCAGTTGACCCGCGCCACGTAACACTTTTTCATCGCTCATTCATAGAACAAGAGTTTCTGTATCATATTTGGGCACGTGAAAGAAGAATAAGTGAGCTTTTTTCCCACACCTACAAAACGGTTAAACTGTACCAAACAGCTAACGTTTTGGTAACCATAACCACAAACTCTGACTCTTTCTTACTTTTGCTCATCAGTCAACACTTCATAGCGCCAACTCTTAGAAAACTCGACGCGCTATTTATAAACTCTAGGCAAATTGCTTCAGTTTTTCATCCGAAGATTCATCTACCATTTGGCACCTCATGATTTTTTGCGATGAATTTGCGATAACGTCAGTATATCAGACAGTGAGGTCGTATATCCACCTTTTTAAAATGATATCCGAAACGTAAAGTCACATATACCACTCTTTGGCTGACTGCTGACATGCCCCACCTCAGCGATCTGCCGGTCCCCGTACCCTGCAACCACTTCATGCTGTACGTGCAGGCACGATAAAACCCTTCGCCTTTAGGCGCGGGTTATTAGTACCCTAGCAACCTAGTATAGACCATGGCCCTGGCAGGGAAAGTGTTCCTTGTTGATGCGGCGATCGATTTGCAGGCGATCGCAGCCAAGCTGAAAGGCTACAAAGCTGAAGAACGCGTGCCAGACGAGGAGATCAGCCTGGTCACCGAGATCACTGACCTGCGCCTCCTTGGAGACTCACTCTACGGCACCTTCATTCAGGATCAGGTGCTGGACGTTTATCATCGTGGCGAGCGGATGCGTGTGCCGACAACCACCGAAGCGCCCTTCTTCTTCGTTGACCGCACGCACAACAAAGAAGGATCCGCGGCAAACAGCACGGTGCTGACCGTGATGGAGAAGAAGGCACGGGCGAACAACATCGCGAACCAGCTGAGCAAGATCCTGTTCATCGTCACGGGCAAGATCGTCGAGGTGCGGATCGAGCCCTCACGGTTCCAGCAATTCCACGAGCAGAACTTCGAGGACACCAAGGTGATCTTCTTCGATGATGTCGACTTCCCCAACATCAAGAAGCTCTCACTCTATGGCTCCACGCTCGGCACGACCACGGCGTACCTCGATAACCTGAAGCACGGAAAGATCTGGTATATCGTCCTGAAGTCGAAGCGGCACGGGCTGGTCGTTGGCGTCACGCGAAACGGCGTGGTCACGATCTTCAGCAAGGCCACGAAGGACGAGTTCATCCAGTACGTGAAGGACGAGATCATCGAGCTGGTCTAGGAGGGGTGCGCAAGCAGGTTCATGAGCATGATTTTGCAGGAGAGCCCGGAAGCCGAGCAACGTATCGGGATCAGGTATTATGCGGCAACGACTGAGGGCATCGGGGGCACGATCAAAACGCAACCCGCGGACTTCGTCGTGCGCGAAGTGACGAACCGCACTGAAGGTACTGAGGGGAAGTACCTGATCGCCGAGCTGACCAAGACCAACTGGGACACCCACACGATCGCCCGGGAGATATCGCGCCGGTTACGCGTCAGCCGGAACCGGATCGGGTTTGCGGGCACGAAGGATAAATTCGCGGTCACCACGCAGAAGATCAGCCTCTGGGATACCGCCGAAACCGAGCTGGAGCGCGTGCGGATCACGGACGTCTCGCTGCGACCGATCGGGCGCTCAAACAGGTCGGTCTCGCTGGGCGACCTGTACGGGAACGAGTTCGTCATCGTTATCCGGAATGTCGACGGTGCCCAGGCAGCGATTCAGGCGAAGATTGATGCGATAACCGCAGAGCTTAAAGCCGCTGGAGGCGTCCCGAATTACTTCGGCGTCCAGCGGTTCGGCACCAACCGTCCGATCACGCATCTTGTGGGTAAACTGCTCATTTCGAACGATCTGAAAGGCGCGATCATGACCTATATCGGTAAGATCTTCCCTGAAGAGAGCGCGGAGGCGAAAGCTGCACGAGCGCTCTGCAACCAGGGCGAGCTCAAAGCGTGCTTGAAACAGATGCCGATCTTCTTGCGGTATGAACGCGCGATGCTGAACGAGCTGATCAAGAACGCAGAGGGCGACCGAGGAGAATCGCAGTTGCGCGCGGCATTTTCCGTACTCCCGAAGAACTTACAGAAACTGTTCGTGCATGCGTACCAGGCGTACCTCTTCAATCTCATGGTCAGCCAGCGTCTGGAGCGCGGCCTGCCGTTCAACGAGGCGGTGATCGGCGACGTTGTCTGTTATCATGACGAGCGTGGCATTCCGGATCCCGAACGCGTAGAAAGAGTCACTGCGGAAAAATTGGAGGGGATCAACCGATTGATCAGACACGGCAGGGCGTTCGTTACCGCGCCGCTCGTGGGTTCCGCAACGGAGTTCGATGCGGGTGAGGTGGGCGAGCTGGAGCGCGCGGTGCTCAGCGACGAACAGGTTTCACCCGAGCAGTTCGAGCTTGAAACGCTCCCGGAACTGAGCTCGAAAGGATCAAGACGACCGCTGCTGGTACCCGTGACGCTGAGCGTACCAGAGGTAAGCGCAGACGAGCTCAAGCCCGATCGATTGCAGGTGCGATTAGCATTCTTCCTGCCGCGAGGAGCCTACGCGACCGTTGTGCTCCGTGAGTATGTGAAGCACTGATAACTTTTCTACGAATGAGAAGGTTATCCTTAAGGGGACTTTAAAGAAATTCATTAGAGCCCCGGGAGGGATTCG
>JBNGDK010000085.1:0-4302 GCA_049975405.1 Candidatus Methanospirareceae archaeon | reverse complement strand
AACAAAAAGAGGCTGCATTCATCCCTGGGGTATCGCTCACCGATCGACTTCGAAAGGGAGGTGACTTTAAATAGCGTTTCTTAACTTGTTGTATACTAACAGGGGTTCACCCCATAGTGGAGTTTTTGGATGACAGCCACAGGAAAGAAAAAGCCCAGTATAGAAGCTACCTTAAACGGCCCGTATGCCGTTCGGAATCTCAAGAACTTCAACACGTCCCGGGGAGAGTCGTTAAAAGCAGCACCGGAGATGCGGCTTTGCAGGTGCGGGCAATCCTCGCACAAACCCTTCTGCGATTGCACGCACAAAAAGGTAAGTTTTTCGAGTGAGAAACTGGAAGGACGAGTGCCTGATAGAATGGACGATTACGAAGGCAAAGAAGTAACGATTCACGATAACCGCGGCGTGTGCTCGCATGCCGGCTACTGTACCGATAATTTACCGTCCGTGTTCATAATGGGAAAGGAACCCTGGATCGATCCCCACGGAGCCAGTGCAGAAGAAATCGCGCGGGTGATCACGATGTGCCCGTCGGGCGCACTCAGTTATACGAAAGACGGCGTGCTTTACAAAGATCAGGATCGTGAACCTGCGATAACGCTCTCAAAAAACGGGCCGTATCGAGTCGTTGGCGGGCCCGAATTGAAGGACGCAAATAAATCAACACCGGAATCACAAGAGCATTACACCTTGTGCCGCTGCGGCGGCTCGAAGAATAAGCCGTTTTGTGACGGGACGCATTGGTACATCAACTTCAAAGACGACGAAGAGAAAATCCCTGATCATTTGAAAGTGAACGTGAAGGAGAAAGGTCGCACGAGAGGGACGAGGTACCGCTGCAACGTGTGTAATATGTTCGAATACGATGA
This sequence comes from Candidatus Methanospirareceae archaeon, assembly GCA_049975405.1. Classification (GTDB taxonomy): domain Archaea; phylum Halobacteriota; class Syntropharchaeia; order Alkanophagales; family Methanospirareceae; genus JACGMN01. The sequence continues at coordinate 3,433 of JBNGDK010000085.1, read as the reverse complement.
GACCCGAGGCGATTCGAATACAGGTATTAAGCCGGGCACGAAGCCCGAAAAGTTCCCAGACGACTGGCGCTGCCCCATCTGTGGCTCTGATAAGTCGCATTTACTGCCCATTAAAGAAGAGCCGAAGATTGAAGAGCACGAAGCGGAAGTAACGTGCCCTCAGTGTGGTGCAAAGACGAAAATCAGTTTCGTTCAGCCTGCAAAGGCTGCTGTCACGAAATATTTGGGCGAGTGGGAACGGGACTCAGACGATTTGGAAACCCATATGGCGGATATACACCGGATATCGGTAACCCGGGAATCGATCATCGAGCCGATGCGCACAACAAAGCAGGTAGTCTCCTGGGACGACATCCTGATAAAGGGCGCGCAACTTGCGAAAATACCGCTGAACGCTGAGGAGCCCGTGAACACGAGAACGGTTATCGGCCCGAAGGCAAAGCATCCTCTGGTTATAGATACGCCGATTTATGTAACGCATATGTCGTTCGGCGCGCTGTCACGAGAAGTCAAGATCGCCCTGGCAAAAGGGTGCGCCGCGGTTAAAACCGCAATGTGCTCCGGCGAAGGCGGTATCCTGCAGGACTCGCGTGAACATGCGTACAAATACATCTTCGAATACGTGCCTAACCGGTACAGTGTTACCGACGAGAACTTGAAGAGTGTGGACGCAATTGAGATAAAAGTGGGACAATCAGCGAAGCCGGGCATGGGTGGGCACCTACCTGCGGAGAAAGTAACGAAAGAGATTGCTGAGATAAGAGGCTTTCCGGAAGGAACGGACATTGTGAGCCCCGCGCATTTTGACGATATAAGAACAAAAGAGGAGTTGAAGAGTAAGGTCGCGTGGCTGCGTGAGAAATCGGGCGGTAAGCCCATTGGGGTTAAGATCGCCGCGGGCAATATTGAAGCTGACTTAGAGGTTGCCGTGTATGCACAGCCGGACTTTATCACCGTTGATGGTCGGCCCGGAGCAACGGCGGCCTCGCCGAAATTTGTTAAGGATGCTACATCAGTACCCACCTTATTTGCACTGTTCAGAGCACGTACGTTTTTGAACGAGCGAGGAATAAAAGATATATCACTCATAATCACCGGTGGCCTGCGGGTTTCCTCTGATTTCGCCAAAGCGCTGGCGTTAGGTGCTGATGCCGTGGCAATCGGTACCGCAGCCTTAATGGCGTGTGCATGCCAGCAGTACCGGCTCTGCGATACCGGCAACTGTCCAGTGGGTGTCACCACACATGATCCCGAGCTACGGGCGCGATTACAGCTAGATATCTCCGCAAAGCGATTGGAGAACTTCTTACGCGTTTCCACCGAGGAATTGAAGGATTTCGCACGGCTCACGGGGAATGATGACGTGCACAAGCTGAGCATTAGCGATTTGTGCACGACGAACTCGGAGATCTCTAATTACACGGATATTAAGCACGTTTAATAGGAAGGAGGCCTAGTAATGAAAAAACCTAAAATTCTGATTGAACCGCATGTCGATTCGATCATCATGCCTGAGAACCTGCGTGTGGGTTTGATGATTGCTGAGCAACGCAAGAAATGTCACAACGAAAAGAAGTGTAGCGCCGAATATTACGGTTTCGCATTTGGACAGTCGCCCTTTCACGTGCCTGAACCGATTGTACGCGCATTGACAGCGAATACCGAAAAGGGGCATTATTCTGATGCAGAAGGGATTTACGAATTGCGAAAAGCAGTCGCCGAGTTCAATAAGCGGCACTTCAAGCTCGATGTGGATCTCTCGGAGATCATTATCGGCCCTGGTACGAAGCAATTGATTCATATGGTCTTTGATATCGTTCGCGGTGATGTGATCATACCCTCACCGTCGTGGATCGGCTATTTCCCGCAGATAAAGCTGCTTGACAAACATTTCCACACGTTCTATATGAAACCCGAGTTCGGGTACAAAATCCAGCCTGATGATTTAGATGTTTTTCTCTCGGGGATTCATAAGGAGCAGCATATACTGGTGCTCAATAATCCGCACAACCCCACGGGAGCAGTATATACCCAGGATGAACTCGAAGAAATTGCCAACGTCTGCCGAACGCATAACACGTTCGTACTCGCCGATGAGATCTACGCACTCACGACGTACCAGTTTGAGCGGTTCACAAGTATGCGACGGATTTATCCCGAAGGCACGTTTGTCACGAACGGGCTTTCAAAGGACCGATCGTCCGGTGGGTACCGCTTAGGCTCGTGCATTCTGCCCGAAGATTGCTCGGAAGACTTGAAAGAGGACTTCAGGAAAGTAGCGGCAACCGTGTATACCAACGTCTCCACACCGACGCAGTATGCCGCGATAACGGCGTACGAGCCGAACGAAGAGATCGAGGAGTATTTCACCGTAACACGGGAGATACACCGGCTAATGGGGCAGTACATGAGTGCGGGTTTCAACGAAATCGAGGGTATAAAGGCAACTGTTCCAGAGGGCACATTCTACTTCTTCGCGGATTTCAACGAGTTCGCAGACGATTTAAAACGGAAGGGCGTGAGTACCTCGAATGACCTGGGGAGATCGTTGATCGCGCATCCTCATCATATTGCGGCTGTAACGGGCGATGCCTGTATGCTACGACCTGACGATTACGGAGCACGGATCGCGTTTGTCGATTACGATGGCAAACAGGCGTACGAGAATTATAGAGGGAATCCGCCGAAGAGCCAGTCGGACGAGCGTGAATTTGTCAAACAGAATGCGCCGCGAATGGTCAATGGCATTGAAGCTTTGAGGAAGTATGTACATAAAATGAGGGGTTAAAAAAACCCCGGAGAGGGCGCTTTCACCGTTAACGTGTACGGTTTTTGCAAAACGTTAACCTCAGACTATCCGCCTATCGGAATATCAGCGATCCCATATTCTCAAAATCCGAGGGAGCCCCTCCAAGGGTTTCCGTCGTGGGAGAATTTTAAATAAATAGGGATATGTTAGAATAAATAATGCGATTTATAGTAAGCATGCTTTTTCTGCTTGACCATCAAGCAATAACCGAAATCTCTTAATAAATGTGGCGCCAATCAATATCTCTGGAGTATCTAGATTGTCATCAGAGACGCTATGTACTTTAACTGTATATGGATCAGAACTGAGTTTTGGAATCAGAATAAACCCTTTAGCGGTATTCATCTCAATGGTTGAGCAGTCCGCCACTTCAAAAGTATCAGGTTCAGGGTCTTCCCATTTATTAAATCCTAAGGTATAATAGATATTCCTTGGTAGTTTAATCTCCCCGTCGTAAGCTGTATCAATCATAACTAGCTTTTCATTATTTGGTGTTAATGGATATTCTTCTCCACTTTCAGTCTTTAAACGTATTTCTAAACATGGAGTTCTATTTTCAGAGTATTTTCAGAGTATTTTGAAAAACACCTACCAACCCTATCTGGCAATCTTAACTATAATCAT
>JBNGDK010000084.1:0-4362 GCA_049975405.1 Candidatus Methanospirareceae archaeon | reverse complement strand
AGGCCGAAGTTATTGCCCCCTTTCGTGATGCTCGTAACGGTACCGCCGGAGACATAAACCGTTTCGGGCGATGCGCCTGCGGTATGCGTGAACGGTGACGCACCCACGGAGATGCTGGCAATGCCCACGGGATTGTAACCGGCGTTGTTTCGGATGATGGTGCCCGTGCCCGCATCGTGGATCCCTGCGGTCAGGTTGCTCCGCACATCGTTGCCCAGGATGACGTTATCGTTACAGTTCGCGTTCAGGACATCGATCCCGTACTTCTGGGTCTTCGTGCCCTGGGTGTCGAAGCATTTGTTACCCTCCAGGATGCAGTAATTGACATTGCCGTAAAGCGTGATCCCGCCTTCGCCGTGCGCGGCCACCTGATTGTTGTAGACCCTGTTGCCCTTGATCACGCAGTGCTGGGCGTTCTCCAGCCAGATGCCGGGATCGACGTTATTGTAAGCTGTATTGCCCGTGAGGAGCGTGTAATGTGCCGAGTCCTGGATGACAATGCCATAATGGTCTGAACTTACAGCGTAATTTCCGATGAGCACGGTGTGAAGCGGCCCGGTTGAACCCCCAACCATGATGTTCGCAGTCTCATGGCCCGAGCAATAGTTACCGATGACGCGGGTGTTATCCACGCCGCTACCGATGAGGATACCGTAATTGCCATCGACGCAGGTGTTCCCGATAAGCGTGCATTGGTCGCCGTACCGAACTTCTATCCCGCTTCCATAGCCGTACGCTACGCCTGTTTTCGTGTAATTGCCTATGGCGTAGTTGTAATTGCCCTGGAGGTACATAGCCTCGTAGGGAGCGGAATCGAGGAGGACGTTGCCAATCGCGTAGTTGTAATTGCCCTCTATGCTTAGCCTGCTGCCTTTGTTGCCCTGGATCCAGCAGTAATCACCCCATATACCGATCTTGGGGACTACGCTGTTCATTACTACAGACTTACCGCCGGTGAACGTGACCCAGTTGTCAACTTTACAATTGAGCACCCGCCAATTCTCGCAGGTTGAATCATCGGATTGGATGTCCCTCTCGCAGTAGCAGTTGTTAATGAGCGCGTCAACGGCCCCGGCGTCGCCGATGACCGCGTAGTATCCGCTCGTCGTCACGAGGTACAGGCCGTCTAGAACGGGATTAACGACGTTGGCCGCGAAGCCAATGGCGTCACCTACCTCGTCCCATACCGTACCGGTCTGCTCCACCTTCAGATTGGCGAGTCTTGCGTAGTCTGCGTCGATATTGATGACGCGCTTGCCGAAAACGACCTCACCGGAAATAGCAGCGAAGGTGGGGCTCCAGAGAGTCGTATTGTTCTTGGGGACCGTGAGCCCATTGCCAGATCCTGGGTTTGTGATATTGAACTGGGCGCCGAGCAGAATAACCGTCCCGCCGGTGGCGGGCACGGCGTCCAGTGCTGCCTGGAGCTCTACCTCGTCCTGAACAGCGTCGCAGATGTAATCTGCCTGATCTTTCTGCTCGTCTGTTGCGTCATCCGCAGCGACTACGAAGTTCGCTGTACGCGGTGCGATTGCCGCGTAGGGCAGGCAATTCGTGCACTTATTGATCGTGATCTTCCGTGCTGGCATTTACTGACTATTCTCCTCACTTCACGCGATATAGAGCTTGACCACTGCTTTCTTGGTATCGCCGGCGTTCGCTGCGGTGAAGGTGAGTGTGGAACTGACGGCGAGATTACCGGGGCAGGGGAACGCCTGCTCAGCCGCGCCCGTGCCGCCGCTGTCGCGGTCCGCGCCGTTGCCGCAGAGCACGTCCAGGCCGTCCTCGTCCAGGATCGTGAGATCCCAATCTGCGGTGGGTGTGGCGTCGCCATCGGGAATGGTGACCGCGCGTTTGATCACGCCCATGATCTTCACGGTCTCTTCGCTCGCGTCGCCAGAGCCGTCCGAGGTGAACGCCCATGAGATCACGCTCACGGGCGTTCCGAACGGCGATTCACGGGTATCCGCTTCTTCGTAGGTGATGCTCATGACGCCTTCGTCTTCACGGTGCTATCCCAGCCGTCGTCGTCCTCTTCACAGCAGTTCCGAGTCATATCGTGGATGCGTTCATTGAGCTTCACAATCTCGACTCTGAGCTCGTTGATCGAGACAACGAGTTTCTCATCGATCGCGCGGTTGAGTTCCTTCGTGGTACCCTGCCGTTCCCAGAGCAGGTAGATGACGACGGCGATGGGGAAGCCGAGCGTAGTGATCCAATTGGGCAGCTCTTCGATCATTCGAGACGGCTAGACTTTCTTGCAGATGAGGATCACGTGGTACTTGCCTGCGGAGCGGTCCGCTTGCGCGTCGGTGTATGCATAGATATCATCGCCCTCACTGAATTGCCGGTTCCCTTCAGTCCCATGCGGCGCCACGCCAACGACCGAGCCGAGCCTATTCATATATACAGTATCGGACATATCGAGCGTGACGTCACCGGTCATCTTCGTCGATGCGCCGGAATCCTTCGCGATGCAGGTCACATCGTCGCCGGTGCCGCCTGCTTTCGCTTCCGTGAGGATGAAGAGCGCGCCGAGCACCTCGCCGTTGCAGGGCGCGCTATCCGTGATCTTCGTGGCGACTGCGGTTGCGGCACTGCCGAAATCGTGCTCTTTGGTGAGGATGAAGATCGGGTCGTCGTCTGGATTGAGGTGTGCGAGGCCGAGCCAGTCCTTCTTATCGAGTTCTGCCTTACCTGGTGCGGGATCACCCATTTCTTCTTCGCCTCCCTCGCTATTCTACGCCTTCTTCTTTCTTCATGAGCTCGTACCCGAGGGCGTTCGCAGCGGCGTGTAGCAGTGCGGAAAGCGCGGCGCTTTCTTCGGTGAACACACTATAGAGCCGATCGAGCGTGTAGCGGTTGTTCTCCAGCTTCTCGTGGAAGAGCGCGTTCTCGTGCTCCATCTTCTGCTTGTGCAGCTCCTCTTCATGCCGGAGCTTCTGATCGTTCATCTGCTCGACGTGGCGTTGCTGCTGCTGGAGCGCGTATTCCGCCCAGATGTCCAGGCGTTTCGCATGACCCACGACGTTATCGAACTGGAGCTTGTCGTTGCTCGCCCACGGCCGCTCAACGGCCTCTGATGCGGGTACTTCAGGTTCGTCTTCTGCCATTTTTACCTCTATTTTTTCCTCTTCTCCTATCCTATCCTACAATCCAATCCTATCCTATCCGGTTGCGATCTCGACGAACGCGTCGTTCTGGTGGAACTCGGGCACGACCCAGGAGACGACCTCGAAGTAGTAGTTCTGCCCGGGCTGCATCGGGTACTCGATGATGTGCGGGTTCTCAGCGACAACGAATTCAGCGGCCATGAAATCCTTCGGCGCGAGATATACCTTGCCCGCGGTGATGTGGTTCGTCATCCACATCCAGGACTTATCGTTCTCGTCCTTCTTGCCGAAGAGCCCTGCGACCGATTTGTAGTAGGGCACGCGCTCGGAGTCCGGGCGGTTCAGGTAGAGCAGATCTGTTCGGTTGCCAATGAGATATGCGGGCTCGAAATCGCCGTCCATGAGACTGATCGCGGTATTGATATCGTCGTAGATGTCCGTGCCGGTCTCGCCGCTCCACTTGCCCTTGTTCGTGCTCGTGGTGATCTTGCCGTTTGAGTTCGCCTGCGCTGCATCCACGAGCCCGTTCACGTTCAACTCGCTGTTGCCGTTCAGCGCGAAGTCATCTTCCGCGCGGTGCATGTCGCGCATCGCGATATCCACGAGCCGGACCTTCGACTTCGGATCCAGCTTCAGGTCCTTCGCGTTCAGCCCGAACCCGGTCGCGATCTGAAAGACCTCGTGCTTCGCGGACGTCGCGGAAATGCCCATCGTCTTCGGGACGCTGCCCTTCGCCACGACCTGTGCGCTCGGGCCTGTGCGATCGTACTTCTGCACGACATCGATCGCCACATCTTCACCCACGTTCCGTACCGGCAGCACGTTCCGGGCCGCCATGTTGTCCTTGTACTTCTCCACGTAGAGCGCGATCTCACGCTCCCACTCCTCCACGAAATGCTGCAGTATCGCAGCGTCGTTCTGTATCATAGTAACAGCACCTCCACCTGGTGCAGCTTATGCACCGGATCTGAGTCGTTCGCCACGAGCGCAACCGTCGAGGCGAGTTGCAGCGTGATCACGGTGGAGGTCAGCGCCTCCACGCGATTGATCATGGCGTCGCCATCAGCATTTTCGAGCACGATGTAATCGCCGACCGCGAGTCCCAGGTTCGTCATATTCGCCTCGCTGAGCGTCACGGAAGTATCACCAACAGAAACGTCACTTGCAACCGGCTCGATATCCGTCAGGGTGACATCTTCGAGCGCGCGTGCAAGCGAGCCGACCTCTCGGACGGCGCCCGTGCAGGTCC
>JBNGDK010000083.1:0-4556 GCA_049975405.1 Candidatus Methanospirareceae archaeon | reverse complement strand
CTGTGCTGATGACCTCTCGGACGAGTCCTTATGGGTTAAAAAGAAGAGTTAAGGTAATCAATTTCTGTTCGATTTGACAGCGGAGCTACCGGTCATGAAGAAAGGCATCAAACTTCCGTGGTATGATACGACACTGAATTCCGTCCTAGACATGGACGACATCATGGATGAGGTGCATACCTGGGGATGGAATGAGACTCATGAAACAAGCATCGCACTAGCTCTCCTGATCTGGAATGAAGGTGAAATAGCTATTACTGGTTTCGGTAACTTTGATCTCAGTTCTCTGCCGGGCAATGTAGCCGATATCCTGGAGGAAATCGATACCGAACTCGATTTCTGCGAATCCATTATCAAATACCACAGTGCTGGAATGAATGCGTTCATCGGGTTCGTCGTAGCAGTATCAAGTATCAACCCACTCACGTATTTCTTCGTGGAGGTGCCGGGTTGTATCAACCAGTATATGCTGTTCAAGAGACTCAAGTTTCCGATCACCGAATGCAAGAGAAATCTTCGTATACAGCTTAAGGGACTCGCTGAATATGTAAATGAGTTGAATCCCGTGCAACGTGCTGTGAAGCGATTGAAAACCGTGGGGGAATTCGAAAATCATCCCACAAGATATTTTGGCAAGATCTGTACTAAGTTCAAGATAACTGAGCTCCAGATGGTCAAGGGATTGCGGTTAATAGGACGAGTAGTGCTGGCTGGTATTAGGAATCCTTACTATCCTCGCTGAATTCTTCATTATTGCAGGGAGTGCCGACTGGAGCGGGTTCGGCTTTGCACTGGGAGGTTTCACTGCATTCCTTGAACTCGTGTATTTCGGCATTCTCATTGCCATCTCATGTATCCCGGTGGTTGGCTGGGCAATCATGTTGCTCGTGGTCATCGCGGACCTGATCGCTACCTTTGGGTTCGATAGTGGCTCCGCAAGGATCATCGAGATGATCATCGATGCGCTGACCGATTACGAATTGAGGACCAAAGTGGATCTCGATACCCGGGACACAGAATTAACGGTGAAGGATGGATCGGACAACGGACTCACCGCAGGTGACAGGATCGAAGTGCGTAGTCTGATCATGGAAACGGTACAGAAAACAGATGCGGGAACCAACACCGATGTGAGCGAGAGTTACATCACTCCCAGATACAGGGGGGGCGCGAAGGTCCTGGAGAACGGGAGCTGGACCACCTTCCCAGCACGGAGCGGAGAGTTCAGGTACTCGATTTACAGCGCGAATCACGGCTCCTGGCGGGAGTGGGAACATGACACCGGGATCTGGGTGGAGCCGATGGGGGCCATGATCAACTTCCCGATGACCACGTGGCTGCATGCTGATTACAAAGTATTCTATGATGCCTGTTTTGTTGCCACCTGCTCTCGTGAGAGTTATTCGGCTTCAAAGAGTTTCGGGTACCAGACCATGTACTTCGAGGTTCTTCCGGACTCTATTGATGAGTTCGTGAACTGGGCCGGACTCACTCCTCTCGACCCTGACGGGGATGGTCTCATGACGGCTGTGGAAGGGTTCCAGGACACGTATTACACGTTAGTCAACAAGGGCAGCTCGGAAGATCTCGACCAGGATTGCTATCTCCGGGGGAACTATAAATCGATCCCCGAAGTGGATCTCGAATTCTCGAGCGAGACGGATGATTACAATCTGTGGAAACTGTCCATGGATGATGAGGGCTGGTACACCCTCACGAACAAGGGAAGCACGGTAGTCGCGGGCTCCGCCTGCTGCCTCCAGGGTACCACGGAGAAGGTACCGGAGGTGGAGATCGACCAGGGTTGCGATGCCGGGAATGGCAGCTCATGGAGCTTCGAGCAGGTGGACAGCGGCTGGTACCGGATCCATAACAAGGGCTGCCTTGTCGACGGAGATCAGAATTACCTGCTCGCAGGAAATGAGGCGGGCGATCCTGAGATGTGGATGCAGAATGCGTCCACACCCACTAATTACACCTTGTGGAAACTGGAAGCGGTGGAGTGCAAATCAGATGCTTACAAATGGGATACGGATGCCGATGGGCTCTCGGATATGTTTGAGGTCAACACCGTCGTCGAACATGGCACTAACCCGGCCAGTTCAGACACTGACGGTGATGGGCTGAATGACTGGATGGAGCTGGAAGCGGGCACGGACACGACGGCAAAGGATACGGATGAGGATGGGCTCACGGATTTCGAGGAATATCGGGGCTGGCAGGTCCGCTTTACGTATGGCGGGCAGCTCTTCACCGAGCAGGTCTGGGCCGACCCGCTGCTGAACGACAGCGATTACGACGGGCTCACTGATAGCGAGGAATACCAGGAGGGGTTGAATCCGCGGGCCCGTGATACGGACGGCAATGGGATAAGCGATCTCAACGAGACCAAGATCACCCTCGTATACCGGAGCCAGAACGGCACGGAAGATACTGACCACGACGAGCTCACCGACGAGACGGAGAATAATGGCTGGCAGATCACCTTCGTCAATGTCAGCGGAATACAGATCCTCCAGGTCACCAGCGACCCGTGGCTTGTGGATACCGAATTCGATGGACTTTCCGACCATGATGAGTGCACCTTGCGTTCGAACCCGCGGGAGGGCGATACGGACGGCGATGGGCTTACCGATTTCGTAGAGCGTGAGCTGGGGACCACTATTACCGATTATGATACGGACGGCGATGGGTTGGATGACGGCACGGAGATCACCTTTGGGAGTGACCCCCTGCGAAGCGATACGGATGGCGATGGGCTTACCGATGACGAGGAATTTGCGCTCGGCTCCGACCCGGCTAATTCTGACACCGATAGTGACGGCTTGCGTGATGACCAGGAGCAGCAGTTCAATTCGAGCCTGCTCATGCCTGATACGGATGAGGATCTGCTCTTTGATAGCGCGGAATTCAATCTAAGCACAGATCCGCGGAACCCGGATACCGATGCCGATACGTTAACAGATGGCTACGAGGTGATGCTCAATACGAGCCCGATGTGCAACGACACTGACTTCGATGGCGTGCTGGATGGTGAAGAACTTGACCTGTGGCTGAATCCGCTCTGCAATGATACCGATGCCGATGGGCTCACGGACCTAAGGGAGCTGGAACTGGGCACGAATCCACTGAGCGCGGACACGGACAACGACGGCGTGGACGACTTTAACGATACCGATTCGTACACGTCGCACGTCGAGCAGGTGATTCTCGCATATGACCAGGATACTGATGCCTACGAGTTCGTCAGCGATCTCGAGCAGTATCTCAACGTAACGGTCGTTTCACCCGATGAGCTGCTGGCGAATTATACCGACGCGCACTACATCGTGCTCGTGGGACGACCGAATGCTACTGCCGGGTCAGGAACGGTGGGGAACATCTCCTATGACCTCCTGCAGTATTCGGGCGAGATCCTCACGAAGATGCTCGAGTCCGATTATTACCGGTTTGCGACCGGGTACGGGCTATGGAACAGTACGCAGACGATCGTGATACTCGCGCAGCCCTATCCGTCAGACCACTACCGGGTGCTGAACATCCTGAAGAGTCAGACGACAACGGTATTGCCCGACTCGGTGTACGTGGAGTACCCGTCGGCACGTGACTTCTTCAGGCTCGAGGCGTTCAAGGAGATCGATTCGTTTATATGGGTCGAGCTCGAGGACTTGGTAACGCCCTGGCTCAGGCTGAGCCGGTACAACGCAACGACAACGCCTGCTACACTGGATCACGCCACAGGGTTGGCCGCGGAAGAGGAAGCGGTAGGACGCTATCTGGAGGTGCTGGTGAGCGATAACGTGCAGAACGAAACGGGTGATATCATTGAACAGGCTTGGTTCAAGCTCTATTACACCGCGACCGATCTCGATCGAACGGGCGATGGTGATGCGAACGATCCGGGCGACCTCAATGAGAGCACGCTCGTCCTGTATCTCTTCGACGACGAGGCGTCGAGCAGGTGGATGAAGCTGTCTGAAGAGCTCCAATGGGTTACTGAAACGGGCGTGGACACGACGAACGAGACGCTGTATGACACGAGCTACGAGGGGCACGTCTGGGCGATTGTATCGCATTTCAGCCTTTTCGCACTGGCCGGTGAGCCGATACCGGGTGCGCTTACACCAGGCCGAGCGGGCGGGGGTGGTACGCCTCGTGATTCTGATAGCGATGGGTACAGCGATGTTGACGAGCTGCTCGCAGGGACCGATCCCGATGATCCTGATGACTATCCGGGCAAACTGGCTGCTACTCCGACGCCAGCTGCACCGTCAACCGTAACAACTGCGCCATCTGTAACGCCAGCCCCCGTGGCAACGCCAACCGCTGTCGAAACGCCTGTACCCGCGACGCCAGTGCCGCAAGAGCCCGGCTTTGACGCGCTGCTGTGGCTGCTTGCTGTTGGCCTCGTGCTCTGTGTGGCGTATGTGAAGCGAGTCATTAGGTGACCGATTTTAAATAAAAGTCCTTGATGCGTTCCTAAAGACAAAACTGATACTGGTGAAGAAGACCGCAGAGCGCAAGCGGCACGAAGACGGTACGACTGTACTGAAAAC
>JBNGDK010000082.1:0-4854 GCA_049975405.1 Candidatus Methanospirareceae archaeon | reverse complement strand
AGCTCTTACGATTTTGGATTCGGTACAGTATTAGTATGCTCGCTACGTATTTTTGTTTTCTATATTTTCTCTACAGTTTGATATTGCGGACCGCTAACTACCGGTAACGTTTGCAACAGATCCCATCTCAAATTCGGAAATTGAAATTATTTTCACCGCTTCTCCGCGTTCTATAGTATCCTGGAAATGGAGCTCAACCGCTTCTTTTAAGTTAGTGATCAGTTCATCAAACGTCTTACCCGGTGTGAAAATATCTTCGCCAATGCCCCGAGCACACCAATACTCCCCGTCGTTATATAGCTCGAACTTTACGAGCATTTTAAACCTGCTAGTATACTAACAGTATTGGTATGTATATCCTTTTGGCCGCTGCTGGCGTTCTTCTGTTACGCTACTCCAACAGACGCGTGGTGATGGGGAGATAAGTAATGATGGTTGAAAATAGCGCCATGTGATTGCTAACTAAGCTCGTTGGTTTACAAAGGCGAGTTCGGATTCCCACGTGTGGTCTTCTTCAAATTTGCACTACGCACAAAATAGTGACGAGCTAGAACCATATATAATAACGCAATAAGATCTGCCTGACATTAAACGAGAGCCCAGAAAAACATCAATTATAGCTCGATCGTTTGCTCACGTTTAACAAGATCCTTTTGTTTACATCGAGGCAGCCCTGAATTGCCGCTTTTATATTCTCCAGTGCTTCCTCAACAGTCTTCCCCTGGGACAGACATCCAAGCTATGGCGGGGCATTCTACCACATACCAACCATCCTCTCCCTCGGTGATTACAACGGTATACTTCATCTCCCCCGTTTAGCTGATACTACCTCGATGCTGTTAAGTTCTACGATAACTGCCGATCTATCCCAGCAGCTTTGTCATACAGCCCGCGATCAAGCCCCCGATCGCGTCGTCCATGAACACACCCAGCTCCTTGAGCATGCCCGGTTTCCGGGTATCGTAATAGACGAAATTGAACAGTGCCTTCTTGCCTGCTATGTACTCCGCGATATCGAGCCCAATGAGTTCGTCGGCCACCACGCAGGCTGCGTCCTGTGCACCGAGCTCACCGCCGCGACCCGTTCTGATCTCCTCCTCTTCCACATGCAGTGCCGCAGCCAGCAACAATGCTACGTTCACGTCATCGCACTCCTTCCGGATCGTCTCTGCCAGGCGCGTTTTGAGCACCGATTCGGGCGTTTCTTCACCCTCTACGCGCACGTAAAGCTCCAGTGCCGTCGCCACCATATCGTCAACGGTGATCCCGCGCTCCTCCAGCCGTTCGAGGATCGGTCGGTTCGTTGCCCAGGTGTTGTGGTTGAACAGCGCCTCCTTTACACCGACTGTAACGAGCTCGTAGACCGTCTTACCCAGGTCCGTTGCCCGGCCGGCGAATTGCTCTTCCGGCTCGGTCTCCTGCCCGTAGCACGCGACCACAACGGCATCTGTATAGTCGCCGGTGAACAGCTCGCCGCTCTTATACCGCACATCGAGATCATAAAATGCCGCGGTTTTTGCTTCCGTGGCCACAATGATCAGGTTTGCCATCGCAGACGGCGACAGGTTCTTGTCCACCAGCAGGATACTGTTCACCGTCGAATCTGACTGCGAGGGCGGTTTCCCGATGCCTGCGGTTATAATAACGGTTACCGCACCCTGTTCACGGATACGCGCATGCTGCATCTCGACCGCGGTCATCATGCCCACCGTCGCCTCCTTCTGGAGCTGCAAGGTAGCGGCGAGCGAGTCGAAGAATTGTGCGGCTTCGCCCGCGAAGTGGTTGTCAACCGTGGCATTCACGATCGCCTGTGCCCGCGCAGAGCCGCCATTATAACACGCGGAGCTCAGCACCCTGAAATCGCCGTGTATTACGATATACTTTTCCGTGCGCTCGATCTCCATCGCTCCGCTCTCCTGTACGGTATCGCCGATACCGAGGATAAGGAAGGAGTCCAAAGCTTTTATTACCTCCTGAGAAATTCTCAGCCACCATGCAACTCCTCCACCGACCGGTTACCGGACTGGATGAAGCAGCGATGGCACGTGCCAGAGCGCGGCAGGATTCGCTCACCAAGCCGCGCCGGAGCCTGGGCGCTCTTGAAGATCTCTCCGTTAAGGTCGCGGGGATCACGGGCAATCCCGCACCAACGATCGTGGACAAGGTGATTATTACTATGGCGGCTGACCACGGTGTCGCGGGTGAGGGTGTCAGTGCTTATCCGCGTGAAGTTACCGCGCAGATGGTGCACACTTTCCTCAACGGTGGCGCGGGCATCAACGTCCTGGCACGACACATCGGCGCGCGCGTCGTCATCGTTGATCTGGGCGTGGCGGCTGATCTCGCACACGACCGATTGATCTCCAAAAAGATCGCCTACGGCACCGCGAATATGAGCACGGGACCGGCGATGACCCGCGAGGACGCCATGCGTGCGATCGCGGCGGGCATCGAGGTGCTTGAGCTAGAAGCTGAGCAGGGCATGGATATCGTGGGCATTGGCGAAATGGGCATCGGGAACACCACCGCGAGCAGTGCGATCGCGGCGACACTCACCGGTGCGTCAGTACGTGCGGTCACGGGCACGGGCACGGGCATTCCGAGCGACGTGTTCGACCATAAAGTGCAGGTGATCGAGGCGGCCATACGCACCAACGAGCCGAAAAAGAACGATCCCCTTGACGTGCTTGCCAAAGTCGGTGGGTTCGAGCTTGGTGGCATGGCGGGCGTCATACTGGCTGCTGCCTCACGGCGGATTCCAATCGTCATTGACGGCTTCATATCAACCGCGGCAGCGCTCATTGCCTGCGCGCTCGAGCCTGCAGTTAAAGAGTACCTGATCGCAGCGCATCTCTCAGCCGAGCAGGGGCATCGGGTGGTGCTCGATTACCTTGGTCTGAAGCCGGTGCTCGCTCTGGATATGCGGCTCGGTGAAGGCACCGGCGCCGCTCTGGGCATCAGTCTCGTAGAAGCGGCCTGCAAGATTCTGAACCAGATGGCAACGTTCGCAGAAGCGGGCGTTGCGGATAAAGCAGACGCCCACTAACTACCGCACCTAATAGCTCGCGTCGGCCGCCGTGCGGTCGTTCAGAGCGGGGGATAGATCTGCACAGCCCGGACACTCTTGAGCTTACTGATATCCTCAATGAGCTCTCCGGGCACAGACTGATCGGTAATGATCGTGAGCTTTGGATCGTCCACCAAGTACGGGTCGTCACTCACCGCCTGCCGTATGCTCAGTCCACGCTGCGCCATCACCGTAGCAACGTCGCCGATGATCCCCACCTGCGTCGCATCCGTCGGATGGATGATGATCACACTCAGACCCAACAACGGTGCGACCTCGATAAGGAAGGCGATCGAGCGCAGATGCTGAAAGATACGCCGCAATGCCGCATCGGTAATGATGCGTTTCACTGTCAGATCCACCACGCGGCGGTCAACGCCTATCTCGTGCGCGATATGCGAATGCGGAATTTCTATACCGCCCGAGGCAACTTTGCCCTCGGCACTCACCCGGAACCCGCGCTCCAGTAAGAGCTCAATTACCTTCTTCTGCGATGGCGAGCCCTCAAATTTCGCCATTACCTCTTTCCACATTGCTGCTCTCCTTACCTTCCCTGACTGGATGGGCGATTGATTATTTGAGTGAGTGATTGAATGAATGGATGACTGATGTGATCAGCGGAAACGCGGGGGTTAGCTGCTCGCTACGCTACTGCGTGGCTGCGGAGGCCGCGAATGGTTGGAGCCGGGCAGGTTCTTACCGGTATCCTCCCCGCCGTACGAGGTCCTCGCGCACATCCTCTAACTTCCGCGTTGCCGCGTTCACCTTCTCCCGGACCTCTTCCTCCACCGATCGCATACTCACGCGTACAGAGCGCTCTCGCTCCTTCATGTCCCGCTCGATGTTTCGCAGCCGCTCGTCAATGCTCAGGAACAAGAGCGCGAGCATTCCCACGATGATCACCGCGGAAAGCGCAATCGCGGGATCCTTATACCTGCTCCACAATCGATACGTGAGCACGAAGGAAGAGAACACCATCACTATCGAGAATATAATGTTCCGTGGTTCCATACGTTCTCTTCTCTCCCCCTTCTTCCTTCTTAACCTCGCTGGAAATTCGTGACCATAGTATTTTAGCTTTCCGTTCCTATTTAAACTATAAGCCTCCTCCCGCAGGACTAATAAGTGCGTGACTAGCAATGGAACGAACAGTGCTCATCCTCGCAGGTGGCAAGGGACGGCGATTCAACTCGCGTGATAAGTGCTTCATCGTTTTGAACCACAAAGCGCTCATTCAGCATGTCATTGACAACCTCGCCGATATGGCTGATGAGATCATTGTCGCCGCGCGGGATGAGCAGCAGGGCAGGCAAATCCGCCAGCAGATACCCAACAATGTCGTGCTGGTCTTCGATTCTCTACGCGGCTTCGGACCGCTGGCCGGTGTGCTCTCTGGCCTGGAACGTGCTTCCGCGCCCTATTCGCTCGTTATCGGCTGCGATATGCCGTTCGTCAACAGACGCGTCGTTGATCTGCTCTTTACGGAAGCGGAGCGCGGGAATTACAGCGCAGTCGTACCCACCTGGGAGAACGGGATGGTAGAGCCGTTACATGCGGTATACCGGAAGGAGCCCACACTCGCTGCGGTCCGGAACTCGATCAAGCAGGGCAACGAGCGGATGTTCAACGTGCTGCTCCAGCTCAAGAACGTCCATTACCTGCCCGTGGCCCGAATTCAGGCACTCGCACCTGAATTAACGACCTTCCGCAACATCAATACGCCCGAGGAGTTACAGAACTGCGCATCCATCCTCGAGACCGAGAAGAACCCTGAACGTGACACCTAG
>JBNGDK010000081.1:0-5000 GCA_049975405.1 Candidatus Methanospirareceae archaeon | reverse complement strand
ATGACGGCTACGGCGTAGGTATTCACTCCAGCGAATCGACTTTCGGGATGAAGCCTGCACAACCGAAAGTTTTATATACCCTTTTCTTCCTATGTACCTCTACGGAGGTGTTGCCGCCCGCAGCCGGGTGAAGAAGAAGCGACGGAAGAAGGCGGGGCCTGGGAGAAAGATACCTAAAGCTCAAAACGCAAGCCGGGGCTTTTTTATCCTCCCAACAGGCTCGTCCAGCCTCAACGGATCTTCTTGGGTCTCATCGGCGCGTCCTGGGATTTGCTGCCGGGAGTGCCAGCCATAGATCGCGTCATTAAGCGGCGAGCGTAGCGATCGTGTGGATTTCACGGCCTTGAGTGGTCCACACAGAACTGACGTACCGGGCATTCAGCGCACCGTTTCCGCTTACAGTAGCGCAGCGTGAGTTTCACGAGCGCGGCCTCGAGCCGTGCGAGTTCTTCGTCCGAGAAGTCCTGCAGGTCGATCTCCAGCTTCTTCGCCACGTCGGCCGCCTTATTCGATACCTCGATCTCGACCGCCCATACGCCACGCAATTCGCGCAGAAATATCTGCGTGGTCACCGTGCCAATGCCCTTGAACGACTGCAGCCGCTTTTCCAGCTCTTTCGTGTCCGCCGCCCCTTCGTAGAGCTCTTCCAGGGTGCCGTACCGCTCCTTAAGCGCCTGCATGATCTCCAGCAGCTTGGTCGCCGTTGAGAAATCGTAGCGCACGTAGCCGCCTTCATCCAGGATCCTGACGAGTTCGTCCCAGCCAGCCGCGCGGATCTTATCCGGTGCGTCAATGCTGTACTGCTCGAACGTTTTGTACGTCGTTGCTGCGATCTGCTCACTTATGCGCGCGCCGAACAACAAAGATGCCAGAAACCATTTGAACCGTCCGGAAGGCTTGTTAAGATCGATTCCGAGATCTTCGCTGTACCGTGGGAACGTCTCGAGCAGCACTGCTATTGTATCCATACGTTTCCCTGCTTTCCGCACCGCTATAAATCATAAGGGGTCTGGAAGGCGACCACGGCCCGATGCCGAGCATTTGCGGCCGTATCCGAGGCGTAACCATCTAGTCCGGCCGCCCGTGTCCCTGTCACTGAAAACTTAACCGGACCGCCTATGCGGATCCGCCACATCTCGCCGGAGCGAATTGGCCCCGGTATAGCCGCATTTAGCGCGATTCCAGCGGCAGGTAGATATCCACGATGTGCTTGTGCTGCGGATGTTCACGGGGATCGTTGAGATACAGCTCGAATGGAGCGCGGTCGTTATCGGGCTGATGGCCGCTTTCAGGCAGCCAGGTACCGTAAAGCGCGTTCCATGCAGCTTCGTATTCATCTTGATCGATCACGAAATGAGCGATAGCATATGTCCCGCCCGGGATGGTCATCACACCCACAACGTCTTCAGCTTCCGTATCCTCTGGCACGGTTATGCAGACGCTCATGCTGAGCTGGCGCTCATCGGTGACCTTCGGATCAGCGTGATATACGGTTAAGACCTTCGTATCATGTTGAAGGAGATTGCGTGCATCCGCCCACATGAGTAACCGCCAGAAGAGCCGCTCGAAGAGCGCAGTATCGCCCTTGTACGGGCCACGGTGGGGGATATACGCCACGTGCAGTCCCGGAATTTGTTTTATGTCCACGGTGAATGAATCTTTTTGTAACATTTTACAACAGCACCTCATCTACACGATTTGATACAGAGGCCAGCTATAAAAGCGTTGAGAGATGCCCTTTTACTGTCGCCTTTGCTTTCCTTACGGTCAAGACAAAACTTCCGTGTATGCTTTTCATGCTCGAAGCTCATTCCAGCTCGTCCTTGATGATCTGGAAGAACCGCTCTTTTGCGCGCCGCTCGATCCAGGGGCAATGCCCGCAATGCTTCAGCAGCACGAACTGGAAATCGGCGAGCACCTGCGCAAGTGGCTCCTTGACTCCTTCAGCCGGATGAGGATCGTAGTCGCCGTGTAGAGCAACGACCGGACAGGTAATTTTTGTGCCGAGTGCGAGCAGTTGTCCGCTACGTCTGAGCGCGTCAGCCTCCGCCCAGACGCGCTGGTGAATGTGGTACTGGCATTCGAGATACTCACGTTCGTGGAGCAACGGCTCATAAGCGTCCGCTTTTGTTATCATCGTGCCCAGCCGCGTCATGATCATGCTCTTGTTCGTGACGGCGGGGTCGTCCAGAGCTGCGGAGAGCGCGAGCACGTCCGCGCGTTCTCCTGCGCTGAGCCGGCGTAACCGTGTGTCCATGATCTGTGTGGCATACTTCGCTTCGAAGGGCCCGCTCCCAACGAGTATGAGCTTCTTTACCAATTCGGGATGACGCGCGGCGAGCATGAAGCTGAGCCACGCGCCCCAGGACCAGCCGATCAGGGTGACGGGCAGGTCACCGGTATGCTGCAGTATTGCGTGTAATTCGTTGATCTGCCCGTCGAGTGTGGATGCCGTTTGCAGCGGCTCGAGCACGCCCCATCTGGAAGCAAGTGCGCGCGCAACTGGCGCCATCTCGCCCGGCGCGCCCGGTCCGCCATGAACAACCGCGACCGTGAAGGGTGGCGCGCCGTACGTGCGGGGATTCTTCATGGATGTTTCTCCTGTGCTCGCTTTTCTCATTAGATACTTAGAGTTTTTCACGCTTTCAATAGCTTATAGCTCACAAGTTAACCTATGCAACGTGGTCGGCTTAGCTGGTCGGCGTCTAACAATAGCGCAGTGGCTGGGGCACCATCCGCGTCATAAGGAACGTGAAGCGTCGGTGTGGGTTAAGACGAATATAATGCTTTCGATGGGTTCATATGATAGATTGGCACAATCTTTCTTTCCCGAGACCATAAGATAAAAAGGTGGAATTGAATCAAAATGGCACTAGCGAAAAAGTGGCTTATTCTTGCCGCGGTGATGTTAGGCAGCATTATGGGACCGATTGATGCAAGCGTGGTGAATGTTGTGCTTCCCGCTATTACTGATTTTTTTCATACTGAGATATCAACAGCACAATGGGTCCCTATGATCTATTTGCTTATGATCAGCAGCTTACTGCTCACCTACGGTCGTTTGGGCGATATAATTGGATATCGAACGATCTATCTCTCAGGATTGGCGGGATTTATCTTTTCTTCTGCATTATGTGGGTTTTCACGAAATATTGAAATGTTGATTATTTGTCGTGCCCTGCAGGGTATTACTGCAGGAATGACGATGGCGGTCTCTTATGCGATTGTTGTTGCTGCATTCCCGGCCTATGAGCGTGGAAAGGCACTGGGGATCAATGCGACCAGTATCGCAGTGGGTCTTGCCCTTGGTCCTACCCTGGGAGGGTTCGTTGCCACGTATCTCGGGTGGCGCTTTATTTTCTACATCAATATACCAATAGGAATTGCAGGACTTCTCTTAGCGGCAAGGGTAATACCAGGACCACTAATAGATGAAGGAAGGGGAAACCAGAGAATAGATGTGCTCGGAGCAGGTACTGCGTTTATCGCATTGTTCTCTTTTCTCTTCTCCGTTAATCGCTGGCAGACGATGGAAATGCACACGAGGCTGCTACTCTTATTTGTTTTTTTTGCTGCTCTAACTCTCTTTATATACACCGAGCGGCATGTGCTCCAGCCAATGGTTGATCTGAGTTTATTCAAAATAAAAACATTCTCCTTTGCTAATCTGAGTTCGATGTTGAACTTCATGTCCCAGTATGTGCTGGTATTTCTCACACCTTTTTATCTGCAACGAATACTTCAGTATACACCGGATCAGATAGGTTTGGTAATGGTTTCTTCTCCTCTAGTGATACTCATTGTAGCACCATTCAGTGGAGCACTTTCAGATCGGATCGGAACGAGGGTATTAAGTGCATTAGGAGCATTGATATGTGCACTAGCATTGTTTTTGATGGCGCAAATCGGCGTCACGCATGCACTTGATGTGGCATGGCGCATCGCGTTATTTGGACTGGGCACTGGATTGTTCCAATCACCAAACAATAGTGCAGTAATGGGCAGTACACCAAAGCAGTATTTAGGCGTGGGTTCAGGTATATTGGCTACGATGCGAAATGTGGGGATGGTGTTGGGTATAGCTGCAGGAGGCGCAGTAGTTGCATATCGATTGCCTTTTTATGCGCTTTTTGAGGATAACGCCTTTTTATTTGCACTTCATGACGCCTATATTGCTGGCGCATTATTCACCGGCATTGCGGCTTTCACATCTCTGATTCGATATAGGGGTGAGATTAGCGCATAAAGAAAGAGCGAAGGTGAAGAGTAAATTAACGAAATATCAGAAGATAGGTAAGCGGCGATATGGGCAGCTGGTATAAAGCGGGAAGAAAAGTCGTACCACCAGCAGAAAGGCATGCCAAGTTCTTCTATTTCTACAGTTTACGTGCTCACATGAGCACGTGTGTGGCGCTCACGTCCTCCGCTATACGACGGGATAGTGCGTGAAAAATGATTTTAACGAGCGTTTCTCAGAAAGATGACCAGAAGGACGTCGTTCCGTTCAGTGCACGAGCACGACTGCTACATCGCCAGGAAGAAGACGATGATCCCGAGCAGCAGCAACACAACGAGCCCAACCAGTATCCCCATCATGGCTTTCTGGTGCGTTGCCAGGTACGGTTGAAACGTCGCGGTGAGCGTGAAGAGCGCCATCAGCATGACAATGAACTTGAGCGTGTCCGCTGAGAGCCAGATAGTGAAATCAGAAACGAGGATCGCGGCGATGATGATGACCGCGTAGATCCGAATGATCCAGAGCATATTCTTCCAATCCGTGAACCTCAGTCCTTCCGTCATGCTCTCTTGATTAGCTGATCATGCTATTTATGGGTTTTGGTTTGGCTCTGGTAAGCCAGTCGTCGCGAACAGGGGGAGCTACGAACGTATAATGGTGGTTTAACGAATAGAATAACTTTTTAACCGCTAAGCTTTTTATCATCCCTTATCCGTTCCGGTTTGTTGATAAGCAATGGTAGAAGAAGCCGTGTATAAGCCCG
>JBNGDK010000080.1:0-5072 GCA_049975405.1 Candidatus Methanospirareceae archaeon | reverse complement strand
TACTGGAACTTCATCAACGAGTTCAAGCGAGGAACTTCGCCTGCAATGCTAGAGGGATTGATGGGCCATACCTGGAGCTGGCATGAATTCTTCTACTACCGATTAACTATTCTTTATTAGGACAATAGGTATATTTACATGCTCCGAGGAGT
Source organism: Candidatus Methanospirareceae archaeon (assembly GCA_049975405.1). Taxonomy (GTDB): domain Archaea; phylum Halobacteriota; class Syntropharchaeia; order Alkanophagales; family Methanospirareceae; genus JACGMN01. Next base: position 4,920 of record JBNGDK010000080.1, on the reverse strand, counting down.
AGCAGTGCCGGCGGTAACGTTTACCGGATTGGTCGTGCTGGTCAGTATACTGAGCGCTATAATCTTAATAACAATCAGAAGGAAGCGTTAGATCACTATTTCCTCCTCACTGTCAAGATGGGCAGTAACACGCGGGTCGGATACCGGCGATACGGCTGAAGTGATGTAAGAAATGCACAAGCAGATCTTCCTCCTCCTTTAGTTAAAAAATCATTTGCTTATGCTAAGCCCTGGGCGGGATTTGGACCCGCGATCTCCACCTTACCAAGGTGGCGCATTGGCCAACTATGCTACCAAGGCTTTAGAAGTACTAACTATCTAAGATATAACGCCCGCCTTATATAAATTCCCGTTTTTATGCCTCCTTACCGATCTTTCATTCATGTATGTACTTGAGTATCCATATAAAATTTATTTTAGCCTATCATTATCTAATGTACACTAGGTACCGCTCGAATAAAACCGAAAACCTTTTTATGGGGTAAGTGCCTCTATAGTTACATATGTAGGTGCATATATATTAACCTCAAGCGGCTCTTAACGGGCTAGGAGGTGATAACTATATGGGAACTGAAACAAAAAACGCAAACCTGAGCGCTGATTTAGTCGAAAGGATTACAAATGACAATTGGAAAGAGAGCTTCGACAACTTCTTTTCCTACTTGAAGGATAACGAAATATTGAAGGTGTATGAAGAGGTTGTCAGGAAGAAATACAAGCTCGTTTGATACCACCACGCCACTCAAACCCAACAGCGGAACCCCCACCTATGCGGTATTGCTATTGCGGGGCTGTGAGTCACTCACATACGCAGCGGCAAGAAGAAGGAAAGATAGAGCGCGCGCTCTTTCCTTCCTATTTTTAGTTAGCGACGCAACATCTCGATTACGTAGTCCATACCCCACTTTAGAAAATATATTTTCTATGCATAATAGATTTACTTTTGGTCGGTTTGGCTTGAAAAACGCGGAGATTTGGACCTGCGATCTCCACCTTACCAAGGTGGCGCATTGGCCAACTATGCTACCAAGGCTGTTCTTATCTCTATTATGCTATAGGGATATACACGCCAGCCGTATATAACTGCCGCACGCGCCTCTGCAAAGCGCCCGTTGTAGCTTTATAAGTTTGAAGCAGTTTGATCTTATTAGCGTACTTGCCAATGAAACTGGGTTTATTGGGGCCTGAGGGCACCTTCTCAGAAACCGCAGCGTTGCTCTGGCTCAAAACGCGGACAACGTCGGCTGCCGAGCCTACCGAACTCCTCTTTTACACTACTATCTTCGATGTTGCGGACAGCGTCGCACGGGGCGAGGTCGCCTACGGTGTGGTGCCGATCGAGAATTCCCTGGAAGGCTCAGTGGGCGAGACCCTGGAGGTGCTTACGAATGAAAGTACCTCAGGGGTGGTTCAGATAGCCGGCGAGGTGCTGATACCCATTAAGATCTGCCTGCTCGCGCGTGGCACATTTGAGCAGATACGGACGGTCGTATCGCACCCGCATGCGATCGCGCAATGCAAGCGATTTATCAGGGAACGGTTGCTGTCCCGAGGCGTGAAGGTGCAAGCGGTGGACAGCACAGCGGCAGCCGCGAAATTGGCCAGGGAGATAGACGCGATTGCCGCGTTGGCCTCTGAAGAGGCTGCGCGGAAATACCAGCTCACCATACTCGCGGAGAACGTGCAGGATATGGCGAGCGTAACGCGATTTGTCGCGCTGGCGCCCGCAGGGGTACAGACGGCGCCGACCGGTCATGACAAGACCTCACTCCTGCTCGCTTTGAAGGATCGCCCGGGAGCGCTCTACGATGTCCTTGGGCTATTCGCGGAACGCGGGATCAACCTCACCAAGATTGAGTCCCGACCATCCAAGCGCGCACTGGGCGATTATATGTTCCACATCGATTGTGAGGGGCACGTCGAGGAGAAAGAGATAAAAGTAGTGCTGGCAAATCTAGAACCGCGGGTGACCATGATCAAACTGCTCGGGTCGTACCCCGCGGCTGAGTGAGGAAGGGTGATACAAATGAAAATTCTGGTAACGGGTGGTGCGGGTTTTATCGGCTCGCACGTTGTTGACCGGTTGATGGCTGAGGATCACGACCTCATCGTGCTCGATAACCTGAGTTCGGGTGAGGAGCGCTTCATGGCACCGCATCTGGGCAAGCCGAATTTCCAGTTCCACCTGCTCGATCTGGTGCACGACGAGATCACTGACCTGTTTGAAGGCGTGGAGGAGGTCTGGCATCTGGCGGCGAACCCTGAAGTGCGGCTGGGTGCGGAGGATACGTACGTGCATCTGGAGCAGAACGTCATCGCCACGTACAACGTGCTGGAGGCGATGCGCCAGAATGGCGTACGACGAATCATTTTTACCTCGACCTCTACGGTGTACGGCGATGCGAAACAGTTACCGACGCCAGAGGACTACCCCACCATTCCCATCTCATTATATGGCGCCTCGAAACTCGCGTGCGAAGCGTTGATCGCCTCCTACTGCTATACCTTTGAGATGCAGGCGTGGATTTACCGGTTCGCGAATGTTATCGGCCAGCGCTCAGGCCACGGTGTCATCTATGATTTTGTCCAGAAACTGCGCGCCAATCCGGTGGCGTTAGAGATTCTGGGTGACGGCACACAGACGAAATCATATATTTACATCTCTGACTGTATCGAGGCCATGCGCATCGGGCTCCGGGCGGAGAGCGACGAGGAGCGGGTGCACATCCTCAATATCGGGACGGACAGCATGACGAGTGTCACGAGGATCGCGGAACTCGTTGCTGGGGCTATGAATCTCGCTCCGGAATTTTCTTACACCGGTGGCAAACGCGGCTGGAAGGGTGACGTACCGGTTATGCTGCTTGACGCCTCGAAGCTCATTGCACTTGGCTGGCAGCAGCGCTACAATTCGGAAGAGGCAGTAAAGAAGGGGATTGGGGATTTGTGGGAGGCCTCGAATTGATTTGCGAAAGGCAGTGGGCTGGTTAATAGCTGCGTTCCTCGCTAAATCCGAGTTCTGGAGCACTTCAAGAGTGGCGCAATAAGGTATAGTTGTCTATTAAATCATCCTCTGGGGTATCATAATCGCTAACGTACTATGCCCGCAGCAAGACTCCAGCTCTCCGGTCGACACACTAAATCGCAAGCTCGGGACGGTCTTGTTCAAAAATAGGAGAAAGGGAAAAAAATCCCTTTGGTTCTTCGTTAGCTATTCCATTACCTTCTTCAACGGGCCAATGATTCGCGGATAGCCCACGGCCATCATGTGGCAGCCAGCCGCCGGTGTGCCCTTCAGGTGCTCGAGGAAATCGGTGAAGAACTCCACATTGATCCGGTCTACTTCCTCTTTCCTCTTTTCTTTATCCTTGATCTCCTTCGTCGTCTTCAGGTTCGCCAGATAGTCTGGCGGGACATCAACACCTGCGACGTACTTGTCGAAGAAATCGGCCGCGCCGTAACTCTTTGCCGGAAAGATACCAACCAGAACCGGGACATCGGTCTTGCCCAATTCGTCAAAGAATTTATCGAGAATATCCTGGTAATACACGACCTGCGTCTGGATATACTCCACGCCAACGTTGATCTTCCGCTTCACCTTGGCGACCTCGGCCTTCAGGTGTGCCGCACCCGGAGCAGCCGCACCGCCGACGTGCAGTTTTGGCGGATTGTGTATTTCGTTGCCGCGAAGATCCTTGCCCTCGTCCACCATCTGCCTGATCAGGTAGATCAGCGTGGTCGAGTCGAGATCAAAGACCGGCTTTGTATCCGGCGTATCACCCAGTGAGACGTGATCACCCGCGAGCGCCAGAATGTTCTTGATCCCCAGGGTGCTAGCACCAAGGATATCGGACAGCAGCGCCATGCGGTTCCGATCTGCGCACCTGAGCTGGTAGACGCATTCCATCCCGGTCTCAGACTGGATTTTGTAGGACGCCGCGAGGCTGTTCACGTACGCGAAGCTCTGCGGGTTGTCCGTCACGTTGCAGGCGGTCACCAGGCCGAGCAGATCCCGTGCCGCCGCGATGGGCTCCTCACACTCGCCCGCCTTCTCCGGCTCCAGCTCACCCGTGAAGACGAATTTCCCGTCGCGCAGTTCCTTCATCAAGTCGCTGTAAATTTCGTCAGGCATTTTTTCTTACTCACTTTTCTCCTCTTCTTCCGGCTTCTTCTGCAACATCATTGACAGGTAGCCCGTAACGGTGTTGAAGTTCATCATCGCGCCCATCATATCTAACATGCCCAGTGGCTCTTCGAGCTCAAACAGCCGTGGCCTCAGGCATTTGCTCCAGTCGTGTGGCGCGCGCATCTTAACGAACTCATCGAGGTCATCGAGTTTCTCCATCCGCTCGTAGATCTTGACCCAGGCGCAATCCTTCTCAGGATCAATTTCACATTTGTTGTCCACGCGAACACCGCCGCACGGCCCGTTCATCAAGCCTTTGCCACAGGACGTCAACGGACAGATACCAGCAGTTTTGCCCAGCTCACACATACCGCAGGATTGGCAGGTTTCCTTGAACTTCTTCGGTCCGCCGCCGACAAGCCCGATCGAGTCGTTTGCTGGATAAACATGCTTCACAAGCCCCATCTCGTCTTCCACAAATTCCGTCACTACCTGCACGCCATCACCGCAACTCATGACCAGAATCGCATCGCAGCCCGCAACGGTATCCCGGCTTTTTTCCAGGAATAAGCCGCTCTTTTCGGTGTCACAGGCACTCATACCCAGGGGCATACTAATCTTGGTGACTGTTTTCCCCTCGCTCTCAAGCTTCGCTGCCATATCATCTACCGCTTCTTTATCTCCAGTATGATAGAAGGTGGCGCAGCCGCCGCAGCCGAGGAGCACAACGTTCGTCTTCCCCTCTAAGAACCCCAGAATCTCCTCCATGGGTTTTTGCTCTTGTGCTATCATCT
>JBNGDK010000079.1:0-5096 GCA_049975405.1 Candidatus Methanospirareceae archaeon | reverse complement strand
TATCGGTGTATTCGTAAAAATATCATAAAAAGTATCAGATAGTGATGGTTCATAACTTTTAGCCACGATAATCTCCCAGCCATCAATCCTCGTATGGTGTAGTTGCTGATTCTCCGGAGTAAACTCGTAAACCCAGAGGGTAACTCTATAAATTCCCCGATCTACCCCAACCCCCCCAATTTTCATATCGGGATCCTCTCTCCATCTCGCTATTTGGTCCCTGATAAAAGCTACTTCTTCATCAGTTGCCGGTTCAGGAGCTATGGTGGGTTGTGCTGAAACGAGCGTTGATACGAGCATGATCCCTACTGCCACCACCAGAAACGTTCCTGCCTTTTTCACCGTTTTTAACCCCATTGCAACAGTATTATGTATATCCAAATAGCACTTTAATTTTTGCGGTGTTACCTCTTGTCGGTGCCGCTAAACCCGTACGCCGCCCGCCCCGTACCCGCATGTACTCGCCCCAAAAGGCCTAATTTAAGGGATGAAACATCCCGGTCACGCGAAGGCAGACAGACCACGCGGCGAGGAGCCGAGGACGCGGCGGAGCGCCGGCGGGACGGACGTGGGCGAATAAGGACAACAAATCCTATTTTGGCTATAAACTCTATAGCACGGTATATACCGACTTTGGTCTCACACGAGAACTTGAAACGACCACGGCATCGGTCCACGACAGTCAGATAGACCACTCCGATGAGGGCGAGTAACAGCAGCGCTGGGCAGGATCTGACTCGCTCCGGGTTTACCGTGGCGGTAGCTGGCGCACCGTCGCTGCTTACTGCCGTTCCGCGTCCCGCGGCTGCGCCAGCCCGGCCATCCACTGCAACGATATCGGCTTTCGCCTCGTGAAGGAGCTGTAGCACATTCTAGTATTTAAGAAACCACTAACAAAGTTATCACATAGGCAGCGGCAAAGAACGAAGGGGACAAAACCGTATGGGTGAAGGCGTGACCAATTCGAGCTTCCTTTCTGAGCTGATGAATGTTCTCGTAAAAGCAGATACTGAATCATTACCTCTTGGTGAAGAGGAACTGGACAAAGAGCTTGTGGCCCTTTTGCGTTACGAGTCTCTCCCGTTTGAAGAAATAATTAGCTCTTATATTGAGTTAAAGGCTAACTATGACCTTGAAAGGGTTGATAGCAGTTTAGTGGCCATCAACCGCTTTTTTGGCATTCGATCGGGATATTATCTCATATTCAAAGAAGTGCACGAAACAATGAAGAAAAGTCCTAAGATTGACCTTTCAACGTTATTAGATTTTGTAAATAATCTAGATGAAAGTCCTGTTAAACGGTATGATGTTTTCGATTTCTGTGGTATATTCGCATTACAACTAATAAATGAAGCTGCTTTCTTAGCTCTCGGAAGGTCATCACTGGGCTCCGGAATACTGATGCGGTCAGCCTTTGAGATATTTCTGGACGGCATGCTCCTGGAGCATTTGCTCAACCCGGATTATAGGGATCAGGTGAAGCATAATTCATATAGCGGTGAAGATACAGTCAGAGATTTTATCCGGCGGATTGATAGCGACTCGAGGAGTGCACGTGCAGAGGTTCAAGAACAAATCCGTTTCTATGCTCTTTATCGCGATAAACTCTATGAAAACCTCAGGCTCAACCTGAAAATGAGAAATGTGATATATTGGTTAGTACGGTGGAACTGTTTTGAACATATCGAATCACCACTGGTTTATTTAGAGAATTTATGGAATGTGCTCAGTTCAGAAGTTCATATGGATCCCCTGACATTAACACAAAAAAACATAGATATTATAAGAAGATACGACGATTTAATTACCTTGTTAGATATCTTACTGGTAGGAAGTATAAACACGGTTAGGAACCTGACGCCACATAAACTGCATGATATTATATTTCTCGCTGACTTTTTTACCGTTGTAGATAAGAGTGGTCTCGAAATTTCGAAGCAGATTTTAAGAACGTTATCTTAAGTTGGCGCGTTAGACCCTTCGGGCTATCTGGCGGCCTGCGCGGTGTGCTGTAACGCGCACGTGTAGCGCGCGTGCAGACGACAGGAGGTGGACGCACACGCTTTCCAGCAGCCTCACGATTCTCTGTTTTTTTTTTATATATGACGAGAGGCAATGAGTAGATAACGTAACGGACGGTGATACGGAATAGATGCCAGCCACGGTAGATTTGGAGAAGTGTAACGGCTGTAAGGGGCGTAAAGAGCCGGGAACGAGCGCGTGCGTCGAGGAATGTCCCATGGAGTGCATATATCTCGTTGAGGATGACCCAAGCACGGCGCCACATGGCAGAGCGCAACATGCGGTAGTACATGCAGACGAGTGCAGCGAATGTGAGACGTGCGTAGACGTTTGTGAGCAAGGTGCGATAAGCATGGGTGAGATCGGAGCAGTGGAGGCGCAAACCGAGGAAGCGGCAAATCGCTTGATCGTGCAAATAGTGCGGTACAAATCAGGTTTATCGGACGAGCAGGTTCTTGAGCAGTACCAGGCCCGGTCTTCCCAGAATCTGGCCGTGAAGGGCCTCATCCAGAAGTATTACCTGAGCTTCCCGACGACGGGCGAGCACGGAGCGATCTACCTCTGGGAATCAGAAGAAGCACTGCAGGAGTTCCGCGAGTCAGAACTCGCCCGCAGCATCCCTGACGTTCTCCAGATCCAGGGTACGTCGGACGTCGAGACGGCAGAGGTTGTCATGGTTCTTCGGCCCGACATGATGGTGCCGAAGTAGGTGATCTGCAACCTTTCTTTGAAAAGAAAGCGTGACCAAAAAAACCTGTGCTATGCCATCATCTATTTATTACTCGACAGTTGATTTCTCTCTATGTCGCGGATCCTGCGGTACAGGCATGTCTTCCTTATTACGGTGATGCTGGGAGCGCTACTGCTGACCGCGGGCTGTATTTCAGAAGATGATCGGGCACCCCAGGACGTTACGCTGACGTACTACACCGAACAGCTACCGCCCTACAACTACGAGGAGAACGGTACGTTAAAAGGTATCTCCGTTGACCTGCTCGAATCGGTTACCGAGGAGCTGGGGGTGAAGGTGGACAGGAAGGAGGTGCATCTCGTGCCCTGGGCGGAGGGTTATCAGACTGCACTCACCCAGCCTAATACGGTCCTCTTCAGCACGGCACGGACACCCGAACGTGAGCAGAGCTTCAAATGGGCCGGGCCGATCTATACGGACAGAGAGGTCCTCTTTGCCCGGCGAGACCGGGGGATCACGATACAGAGCCCTGACGATCTCACAGGGTATCGTATCGGGGTAACGGGCGGCGATATCGCGATCCAGCAGTTGCTCGAGCTCGGGGTGAGCCAGGACCAGCTCGTGCCCGAGAGCGACGTGACGCAGCTCATCGCGCAACTCGAGAGCAATGAGATCGATCTCTGGGCGTGTCCTGAGATATCGGGCAGGTATTTCGCCGAGCAGGTGACCGGGAACTATTACGCCTACGCGGTTGTGTATCACTTACAGCCCGAGGATGTTTACTACGCCTTCAGCAAGGACGTTCCGGATTCAACGGTTCAGGCCTTCCAGCAGGCACTGGATACGGTGAAGGAGGAGCACGACGCTGCGGGCTTCAGCAGGTATGACCGGATCATCGGACGGTATATCCCCGCCATCGGCCTTGCACAGCTAAGGTATTTGACCGATGAGCTGGCACCCTTCAATTACCAGGAGGACGGGATGCTCACGGGTATCTCGGTCGAGATCCTCGAGGCGGTCTTCCGGGACATCGGCGTGAACCGCACACGGGCAGATGTCCGTGTTGTCCCCTGGACGGAAGGTTTCGAAGCAGCGCGGAATGAGACCGGTACGGTGCTCTTCTCCGTCGTTCGCATACCCGAACGCGAGCAGTACTTCACATGGGCAGGGCCGTTTGCGAGTACGCGCTCCGTGCTCTTTGCACCGATAACCAGCAATATCACCATAGTCACTGCAGCGGATCTGAATCGTTATCGGATCGGCACGATACAGGACTCCGTTGAGAACGCGCTCCTCGTGGGTCAGGGCGTTAAGCCGTCACAGCTGGTCCCGGCCAAAACCCTCGAAGAGCTCCTGCGGATGCTTGATGTGGGTGAGATCGACCTGTGGGCCATGGGCGAGCTCTCCGGACGACATCTGATGATCATGACTGCAGCAGATCCCAACCTTTATGAGATCGTTTACACGCTAAGTGAGAACGACCTTTACTATGTCTTCAGCAGTGATGTCCCGGATACCCTGGTCCGCGCCTTCCAGTATTCGCTCGATAACGTGCGAAACGAGAAGGATACGCAGGGGCTCAGTGATTATGAGCGGATCATCTACCGGTACCTGGGGGTCGGGTGCACCCGGCAGTCGTTCACTGACGAGACGGTGATCGCGCTCGTGGATAGGACCGCTGCGGCACTAGAGCAGAACACACCGGATACGCTCCGTCGCATCAACGCCGGCGAAGCTCCGTACAGGGACCCGACGGACCCGGGGCTGTATGTCTTTGTCTACGATGTTACTATGGCGGTGGTCGCACATGCCTATTACCCTCAGCAGGTGGGCGTCAATTACAGAGGAAAGACCGATGTTACGGGTAAACCGTTCCGAGACGAGATTCATGCAGGTGCCCTGGCGAACGGGACCGGCTGGGTAGACTATGTTTACCTGCATCCCGTCCAGCCGAACCTGTACTACAAGACCGCATACTACCGATTGACACAGGGAAGCGATGGTGCCCAGTACATAGTCTGCAGCGGCAATTACAAGCGCTGTGACTAAGGAAATTTTATGTGTGGTCTTTCTTATAGGACCCTATAACTGTTAATACTAAAACTAACCTTTCTTATAGCACCGTTAAGTAACGTTTACCGGTAAATTCGCGATAAATATCGAGTATCGTCTACTACAATGTTATCGGGGGGTATCCACCTCTCGCTCCGCTTACCGATACCGTCCGCGAACTCAGTTGAGCCGGGATTGATTCCCTGCAAAGCTAAAAAAAGAGGTGAAAGAGGCTTTAGTGCCTCTTTCGTACGATTGCTACTGCCGCGATTGCTGATAGCAGGCTGACGAGTGCGATGAGGCCGGTGGGTGTGAGGGCTGGTGCTTCTGG
>JBNGDK010000078.1:0-5184 GCA_049975405.1 Candidatus Methanospirareceae archaeon | reverse complement strand
GGCGGCAGCGCTGCGAGCTGGATGACCGTGACGGCGTAGTGCTGTAGATTTTGTGAGCCATAGGGATATGTTCCACCCCAGGTCATCGCATGGCTACTATGATCCCAGGTATCGTGTAGATAAACAGTATTTGGATCATTGTAACCATAGCCGAGCATCGAGTGCCCTTCAACCTGTATAATCACCGGTCGTCCGGCATCAATTTCAGCCTTGTATTGATCAAACGTGAATCCTTGCGTATTGCCTTCGTATCCATAAATCAGTTGAAAGTAGTTCTGATAGTGTCCACCGTAGAACAACACGTTATAGCCTCGTGACTCCACGAATAATCTCATGCCATGGGTACCATCGCGCTTAGTAGGTTCGCAGCCCGAATAATCATAGAGTGGTGCGCCACTTGTATAGTAGTAAAAGGTAGTAGCACCGTCTTGGTTTAGCCAATGAACATACTGGTTAGTTCCCATGAAATCTGCGGTACAGTCTGCGTATCCATGCTCCGGCCAGTTGCCATAGTACGGATCAACCGTACTATTGTAGGAGTACCAATAGTCGTCCACGTGTCCTCTTACTGCTAGTCCATCATAATATCGATGCGTCGCGCTCAGCGGGCATTCACCAGAACCCCACACCGTATTTGTGAGCGGGCATACCCCACCATTGGTGGGGCCCGCATACATGTTAGAATAGCCCGTTCGGTCGTAATAGCCGAACATCATGGCTGCGGCGGTTGCAGAGCAGCCATAGCACCAGTCAAAAGTAGGCACGTCAAGAAGACTATTAGTCCCCATCGCAATATTGGACTCGGGAACCATTGCTACCTCCGCCTTGATTTCCGGTGGTCGTCCGGGGACGACGATTTCCGCTATCTCGCGTCCTTCTTCGTCCACAAAGGTCCGCACCAGATAGGGATTTTTACGTGCTGCGGCGTCCTGAGCCACGGCAGACGTAAAAACGACAAGAGCGAATACTAACAGAACAAATCCGATTGTGATGCAGACGTTCCTCTGCGTTTTTGCGGGCGTCATCGTGCGCTCGTTCGTGGTTGCTGGTACGGTACATATGCATTCGTCCCTATTTAAATATTTCGGATACCCGCGTATGACTGGCCGTACCTTGTAGTACGTTAGGTGAGTGCACATATATAGAGCGCGATAGGAATTATTGAGCTCGATTGTAACTCTTGCTTATTATGAGCACTGTCCCGTCCAATCACGACAAACGGCAGCCAGTGTAGCAGCTCTCATTTACTATGATACACCCTATAAACTCCGTGCTGTACTGCAGCATGTGGGCAGCACAGCGCAGTGCGTATGACGATACAAGTAGGGCATGTATGTCTCCGTACACTGCAAATCGATCACGAAGGCGATATCTTCATCCCAATAATAACCCAGCGGTCTTGTTCAGTTCCTGGGAGGAATATTTTTATCCAAAAGCTTTAACGGCCCTGCTGGACAATATCCCCTGGGGTAGGTAACGTAGGGATACTACCCGGCATATAGGAGGGATGCGACATGCCGTTAATCGAGATAAAGGTCTTTGAGGGTGAGTTTTCCGCGGACCAGACCAAGCGGATAATCGAGGCAATTACTGACGTTATGGTCTCGTTCTCGGGCGAGAGCCTCCGGAGCGCCACGTGGATCGTGGTCGATGAGATAAAGAGCGGGAACTGGGGTATCGGTGGAAAGGCGCTGGGATTGCAGGATGTAAGAGCACTGCAAGCGAGCGGCGCGAAGAAATAGACCCATCGCTGGACCTTTGAAGAATAGTGCGGGACCACGTTGTAGTCTTTGCTTTCGCCGAGTCGCCCGTATTGAGCATGCAGCAGTATCCGGGTGGCCAATCGGCAGTCTATCGTGCACGATCCCAAACCAGCGACACGCGGTGCTCGTTTTCGTGGAGACCGCAAAGCTTAAAACCGCAGAAAGTAATGGGGTTTCTGAGTACGGGAGAGCGCTACAGTTGAGGCCGCTTTGCGCTGTCTGGCAGGCGCGAACAAGCGCTCAGGAGAACATTCCGCTTGAAGTAAAACGAATCGGCGCGTGAAATGACGCAAAACGAAAAAATACGTACTAAATTAGCGTGGCAGATACTGGGTATAATTTCTGTTGCACTGTTAGCGTATATGTTCTTTCCGTTTATTGACGTGATCATTTATGGCATTTTCATCTACTACGTTGCGAGGCCTGCTTATCGAGAACTGTATAGGCGATTTAAACACAAGCGTCTGGGTGCGTTCATTTCATTATCACTCGTTGTTCTGCCCATAGTTCTTATAAGTATTTATACCGTGAACATAGCGTATATCGAATTGAATAATATTCTTGCTCAGGTAGATTTTGCGAACATAGATTATGATAGTCAAATCTTTAAAGATATTGCGGGAATTGCGGAGTATTTAGAATTTGGTGATACGACAAATTTTACCAGCAGGGGAGATATGTGGGGTTTTATGCTTTCGCTCCTAACCAGATTTTTGGGCGTTATTTATCTGTTTTTCGGTCTCATCTTCAAACTGTTCCTCACGTTCACCATTGCATATTATCTGCTCAAGGATGGCGACAACCTACGAGCATGGCTTACGGATACCTTTCTCGGCGGCACCACAGAATTAACAGAGACGTTCTTTGACGAGCTCGATTCAGGACTTTACACGGTATTCCTGGGTAATATCCTGACGGCTATTGTAACCGCTCTGATCGGTGCAGTAACGTTCACCCTTTTAAATATGGTCGCACCGCCGCAGTTGCTGATACCCTATCCGATCTTGCTGGCGATACTATGCGGAGTTAGCATCTTCATTCCGCTTATCGGTATGAAATTGGTCTACATCCCGCTGGCTATCTTCCTGGCGATTCAAGCGTATCTCAACGGGATCCTCTTCACAAACTGGTGGTTCCTTCTGTTATTCATTGTTGTGGTGAGTGTTGTCGTGGACTTTATACCTGATACTATTCTGAGACCAATCATAAGCCGGAAGAGCTTACACACCGGTGCACTGCTTCTGGCGTACATCTTCGGCATAGCAGTCTTTGGCTTTGTCGGGTTATTTTTAGGCCCGATTATCCTGATCACGGCAACACAATTCCTGAAGATCGTCCAGCCTGAGTTGGTGTTCCGCATGGGCGGTCGCCAAAAAGAACAGGGCAACCATCCAGAGCCGTAACTTTTCCTGCGTCGCTGCGATCCCGAGACAGATAGCTAAGCCCTGGAGTTTTTCCTCCTCTGAAGCGAAGTTCGAGCTGCAAGCGAGGGTGATGCGTCTCAGCGTTCCTAAGGTAAAAAATAAAAGAAGAGGGAATGAATCGCTTCTTTTTTCCCCTCCCTCTAGCGTTTAGCTTACTCTACTGCGGTCAGGATATCCTCGGCCTTAACGGTCTTCCGGCCAGCGTGCTTCGCGAGGCTCACGGCTTTCTTCGCGATCTTGGCGCCATAAGCTTCAAGCAGCTTCGCCAGCTCTTCCGTGGCATCTTCGCTCACGCGTTCGGCTCCTGCCTTCCGAATGATGTTCGTTACCGGTGCTTTTGGTAATACAGCCATTTTAATCACCGTAGTTGAGTAACGAGCGTGTGTATATAAGCTTTTCGGTCATTGCTCATTGCAGTACTTCCGAAACCCCGGAGTTCCGAACGACACCTCGTCACCATTCAGAAGATCTTTCTGGGTAACGATGATAAGGTATCGCCTCACCGAGAGGGGATACTGAACTTATGGCGGTAATGGCCCTTGCAGGACGATAACAGAGCTTATTTTATTCTGGCCACCTGAAAAAGCGGCAAAACGCCGATGGCTCTCGCCATGCTCACGCAAGCTAAATAGAGCCTTTGAACGGCTTTGATCAGGTTGCAACGGCTAACCGGGCGCGTAGTTCGCTCTGCCTGCGCTTATTATACCCCCTGAGAGCGGCATAAAACGCCCAAAAGCGTGGAACCCGGGAGACTGTGCCACGCTGGGGCTGCTCGATATCCTCAGTGACGAGCGCCTTTAACCTCTGCGCTGAGAGCTCTAAAATCCGTTTCAGCACGTTTAGATAGTTATGGGGCAGACACTGCATGGTGAAGAAGAGCACCCGAGGCAGGGCATTCTTCGCGCACGTCCGAATTTTAACGACGTTCTTCACCCGATATAGCCGGTCTCGATGTTCCTTCTTCGTTTGTACTCTTCCGGAACGCGGGAGACGACGCCTGAGCGAGCCGAAGTCGACGTTTGTGGCGAAGCGCAGGAATTCGCTCTTCTTTTCAATTCCCGTCCTCGGGTAGTCCGGGTTACGTATCACGATGCTAAAAAATGCGGCGCTTTGAACCGATAGGTAAAGATCGCCGGTATGAGCCCGTTCTCTCGCTTGTGCTCTTCCCACCAGCCGCTTGATCCGCTTATTACTCGGCGCAGCCATGATGAAGTTGACCTGCAGACAGGAGCGTGTCCGGATCGAGGCGAGATTGAAGAACTCGCGGTGCAGAAAGAGCGTTCCGAGCTTCAATCCGCGATCCTTCAGCCGGTTGATCACGGCATCGCAGAGCGTGGCATAATCCTTGTTCAGCGTAGTGACGGAGACAATATCAGGGGTCAGTTTCGGGACGCCAACCACGTCGTGGAAGTCAACAGCGATATCAACGGGCTCTTTTGGCATACCGGTCACCGAAAAGAGCTCAGAATAGACCTGTTGGAAGAACCTCAGGGCATCCTCGACCTCATTCGTGGCGAGATACTTGAAGACCGTATCTGCGGAGGGAATTACGGCTTCGGGCTGCGGAAATGGGGCCATTCGGAAGTACTGATAAAAGCGGAAGGCTTATATGGCACATCCTTTCTACCTAAGCTCACCAGTCTACCAATTCGCGGACTGGCCGATGTTTCGGCATGAGGCAAAAAATGAAGCGCGAAAGAAGAGGGATTATTGGACAGAGTCTGCTAGTTGCGGTTCTCCTGACAATGCTGACTATCGTTAGTGGTAGCTGCGTGAGTGGAGCAACGCCACCTCCTGGAGCAACGCCACCTCCAACGATTTATGTTGAACCAGGTGAATCGATTCAAGCCGCTGTGGATGCGATAGATCCCGGGTATATGATCATTGTACGTGACGGCACGTATACCGAGAACGTGGTGCTCAACAAGCGCTTGATTATCCGGTCACAAAATGGCGCGGCTTCAACGACGGTTCAGGCGGCAAGTGCAAGCGACCAT
>JBNGDK010000077.1:0-5452 GCA_049975405.1 Candidatus Methanospirareceae archaeon | reverse complement strand
TCGTTACGGATTATCCCGAGTAAATAATTGTCATATTTCATTTAAAAATTTTGCTTCCTTCATTATCGTTCTTCGCGCTCTCGCAACAACCGTGAAATGACGTTCAGAAACCTTTTCTTTCGAAGAAAAGGTTTATCAAAAGAACTTTGCATTCCTAATCGGTTCCTAAAACCTCGTAATCTTACGCTCATCCTGATCCCTCACGCTCTTGCAACAACCTGGAAATGACGTTCAACACCAAACTGATGAACACACCCAGCACGCCCACAATGATGAAGAACCCCGCGAGCAGCGTAAACGGCAACGATAAATAGCCCATTCGGTTGTACTGCCGTAATAACGTCAACCCGAAATAAAACCCGATCATGATCAGTACCATGCCCGGTAAGCCGATATACAGCAGCGGCCGCTTCTCCGCGATCGTCTGGATAATCGCACCAGGCACCCCGAACCCGTGCCTCACCGGGTTCTCGGTTGACGTATCCTTTAACGCGTAATTGCACGTGATCGGCACCTCCGCTATTTTCAGTTGTAAGTCACGTGCCACCATGATCATCTCCGACTCGATCGAGAACCCATCTACCTTCATGCGGTTCCCGTTCAAGGCCGTTAGAGCGTTCCGGCCTAGCGCCCGGAAGCCCGACTGCGAGTCCTGCGTCAATTTGCCCGACGCGGTCGTGTAATCGAGCACTAACCGGCCAACTCTGCGGTACCGCGGCATCTGCTTCAGCTCGCGAGAGCCGATCACAATATCCGCAGTGCCCTCCTGGATCGGCCGCAAGAGCTGCGGGATCTGTGCCGGATCATGCTGCCCATCACCATCCAGCAGCACGAGCGCGTCAAAACCGTTGCCCGATCACCATCCAGCAGCACGAGCGCGTCAAAGCCGTTGCCCGCCGCGTATTTCAAAGCAGCCCGCACTGCTGCGCCCGTGCCCTTGTTCTTTCCATGAGGGATAACAAGAGCACCCGCCGCTTGCGCTATTTCCGCGGTGCCGTCCGAAGAGCCGTCGTCCACCACCAAACCATTGCTTTAAAGAAAAGGTATATCAATAGAACGTTGCAGCTGGGTAACCGCGCGAAGTAATTTCCGTTTCAAAGAAAAGTTTAGGAAGAATCTAGGTTTCGTACTCAATCAATCTTCCAGCGTCGAGATATCGCCGATATCCATGCCGAGCTCCTGCGCCTTGAGCACGCGTCGCATGATCTTCCCGCTCCGCGTCTTCGGCAGCGAGTCCACAATCTCCAGTTCATCCGGCACCGCCAGCGAGCCCAGTTCGCGGCGCACGTGGAGCTTGATGTCCGTGATCAAATGCTCGGAGTCGTTCTGACCCTGTTTGATGATGAGGAAGCCCTTTATGCTCTCGCCTTTGAGCTCATGCGGCTTACCGATGACCGCCGCTTCGGCGACTGCTGGGTGCGAGACCAACGCGCTTTCTACCTCCGCGGTTCCGATTCGGTGTCCTGAGACCGTGAGCACGTCGTCCGCGCGCCCGAGTATCATGATATACCCGTCCCCGTCCTTCGTGGCCAGATCGCCCGCGAGATAGTACGGTGCTATGGTGTTCCAGTACTTCTCGTAACGTTCAGGCTCGTTCCAGCAGGTTCGAAGCCCGGACGGCCAGGGCTCCTTGATCACGAGATGCCCGACAGTATCAGGCTCGACCGAGCATCCGTTTCTGTCTACCACGTCGGCCACGACGCCGAAGAATGGCTTGCCCGCCTTGCCCGGCTTCGCTCTGTATGCGGGTATCGTGGTTATCATGTGCCCGCCGGTCTCGGTCTGCCACCAGGTATCGACCAGCGCGCAGTTCTTGCTGCCGATGTGCTCGTAGAACCAGAGCCACGCTTCCGGGTTCAAAGGCTCGCCCACACTGCCCAGTATCCGCAATGAGGAGAGATCGTACTTCCGCGGCCACGTCTCCCCGTACTTCATAAACAGCCGTATTGCTGTGGGTGCGGAATAGAAGACGTTCACCTTGTAGCGGTCTATGATTGACCACCAGACGCCCGGATTCGGGTAATCAGGTGCGCCTTCGAAGAGCACCGAGGTGACGCCGACTGATAGCGGGCCGTAGACCAAATAGCTGTGTCCCGTGATCCAGCCGGGATCCGCAGTGCACCAGTAAATGTCATTCTCATGCAGATCAAAGACGATCTTGGTGGTATAATGCGTGAAGAGGTTGTAGCCGCCGATCGTGTGGAGTACGCCCTTGGGTTTGCCGGTCGTGCCGGAGGTATAAAGGATAAAGAGAGGATCCTCGGCATCCATCACCTCAGCCGCGCAGCAGGGCGAGTGGCGCTGCAAGAGCTCGTTAAAGTCAATCTCCTTCTCCACCAGCTCGTAATCGTCCCCCTCGCGCTGAACGACAATCACCTTTTCCACAAACGGCAAATCCTCCACCGCCTCGTCAACGTTCATCTTATAATTGATCTTCTTCCCGCGTCGCTTCGTCCACGTCGCGGTAATGACGATTTTTGCACGCGCCTCCTTGATCCGCATCCGCAGTGCGGACGCGCTGAACCCGCCAAACACGACTGAATGGAGCGCACCCATCCGTGCGCACGCGAGCATCGCCACGACCTGCTCGATGACCTGAGGCATATAGATTGCCACCCGGTCCCCCTTCTTCACACCGAGCGCTTTGAGACCATTGGCCAAACGACAGACCTTATCCAGGAGTTCGCCGTACGTTACTTTCACCTCATCGCCGTCCTCGTTCGTGCAGATATAGGCCAGTTGGTTCCGCCTGCCCGCAGTGACGTGTCGGTCAAGGCAGTTGTACGTTATGTTCAGCTTGCCGTTGACAAACCACCGGTAGTTCGGATGCGCGCCCGCACATACCTTCTCCCAACGCTGGAACCAGTACAGCTCGTTATCCGCGATCCGTGCCCAGAACCGTTCGGGATCCTGTATTGATTCTTCGTAGAGCGATTCGTATTCCTCAGATTGGATATACGCCGATTCCACCACGTGGCGTGGCGGATTATAGACCTGGTTCACCTTGAGTAAGATCTCATTCTTGTCGGTAGCCATCGTTCATTCACCACGTTCTACCCTTCACACATACTACAACTCACGATATAAAAAAGGCCGATTCATCCGTTTTAGCCCGTTTAAGATCGTTTCACAAAAGTTATGAACTGCTTTGCTTGCTGTACTGCTACCGGTAATGAGCGCTTTTCTCCTCCAGCACGGCCTTCTTCACTACCAATCGCGCGGTGTATTCGCCCGCCTCATGTAACTCGCTCTCCGTGATGACGAGCCGCTTCGTGAAGAGCGGGCCATCGAGCACCAGTGATTCGAACTCGCCACCTTCGCCCGCGATATTCAAGCCCGCGGTATGCCGCCCGTATTTCGCGAGCTGCTCGTTCAACGCGACCAGGCAGTCGACGTCAGCAGGTGCTATCCGCCGCCCCAGCCAGGTGCTGTCCAGTCCGAAGGCACTGACCGCGGTGAAGATCACCTCGAACAGCTCGATCGCGAGCCGCAGCTCGGTCTCCTGGTGGATATGCCAGAGCGGTGAGAAGACCCTGAGCTGTTCTTCACCTGCTACACGCTCGATGCGGTCCTTCTGATACGTGCTCCATAACGCGCCGGTGACAACTCCCTCAATGCCATAGCGCTGCTTCGCTGTTTTCAATGCGGCACGCAGATCCTCGAGCTCCTGCTCCTCTTCGCCCGCGGTCTCCTGCGTGATCAGCGGTATGCCCATCGCCTCTGCCTGCAGGTCCGTCAGCTCCACGGCCGGCGTATGGAACATATAAGACTCGGGATTTTGGCTCTTGATTGTGATCAGGCACTTGAGGGGATAGCCCGCTTTCTGCATGAGCCAGAGCGCGAACGTGCTGTCCTTACCCGAGCTGAAGAGCGCACCCAGCCGCACATTCCGTGCGGGGAAGAACGTGCGCAGGTAATCGCGCGTGTACCGGTAACCGGCGCGTTTCGCCTGCTTCTCAAGCCCCTTCATCACGTTCGCGCCATACTGCACCGCACGCTTCTTCCGACCCGCCGCTTCTACGAGGCCAAGGTCGCGTGCGATCGCGCGCAACAGAACCTTGTCCTCACCGGGGGCCAGTTTATACGCGGCTGGGATTCGCAATGCGTAGGCAACGAGCTCAGGCGTTAGGAACGGTGCACGCAGTGCGATGCCCTGCGCGTTCGCTATCACGTCGTCGCGATAAAGGTCGCGTTCATGCATCAGCATCAGCCCTGCGCGACATTCCTGATTCAACGCCTCCCGTAGCACGCGTCTATGACGCTCGTAGCCCGCGAAGAGCTCTTCTGTGCCCAACCCGTAGAGCATCGTCGCCAGACCGTCCTCCTTCGCCTGCTCACAGGCCGCGTAGAGGGGTAGTGCGACACTTATCTTGATGCTGTCCAGATCGTCAAGCAGCGGGACAACCGCCTGCAGGTAGTTCGCCAGCTGGGCTAGCTCGATCTTCGTGACACGCAGCGGCACAGCCAACTCCGCGGCGATTCGGGTCGCGTACCGCAGATCTTCCGCCGGTTTCCATGCGGGATCGTCAACCACCGCGGTGTAACAGACGAAATCGGCGCTTTGCTCCTTGCAGAGATACGCGAGGAGCGTGGAATCCACACCGCCGGAGAAGAGCACGCCGAACGTCTCATCCTGTGGTATCCGCCGTGCTATACTCGCACGCAGCATGCGCAGCACGTCGCCTTTGAGGTGCTGTTCTGTTCTTTTGTGTTCTGGCGTCACGGAAAAAGCCTGCGGGTTGATGATCTGCAGCCGATCATCGTTGATGCGGTACCGCAGACGGGTTCGGGGCTCGAGCTCGAAGGCGTGGGGTAGGCCGCCCATTGCCTCAAGCATTTTCCGCTCTGAGGCGAATGCGAACCCGCCGCTGGCATGCGTGAAGCAGAGCGGTCGCAGCCCCAGAAGATCCCGAAAGAGATAGAGCGCTTCTTCGTTCGCTGCATCCTCACGGGTCCAGAACGCACCTGCGTACGCACCGTCGATCACCTGCGGGTGGAGCTGTGCTCGCTCCAGCAGTTCCTGGAGCACGGCGTAGCTGGTATCGCTCTCGAGCTGATACCGCTCTTTGAGTTCTGGCACGTTGTAGAGCTCTGCATCGGCCACGAACCGATTTTCCCCTAATGTCTGTGGCCGAACTGGCTGACGTGAGGCGCAGGCTATGCACTGCACCGTCCCTGGTGGTGCCTTCGCCGCGAGCTCACGCAGCTCACATGCTGTTACCGGGCCCTCTTCGGTACAGAGCCAGAAATGAGCAATATCGCGATCCTGTAGCACACTCAGGCCCGTTAGCACGAGCTCGACCGCTCGTGCGTTGTTGAAAACTCCCAGTATCCTAGTCATGCACGCTGCTCCTTGATCCCGTCGGTACTCACGTACTTGTAACTCAAACGGTATCGTTTATCTACTCCCCTACCCGAGATTCGTTCGCATAGCCGCGCATGAGTTTTTCGC
>JBNGDK010000076.1:4101-5603 GCA_049975405.1 Candidatus Methanospirareceae archaeon | reverse complement strand
TTGAAAAGAAAACTTGACCAAAGAAACTTTAGGAAAAGGTTTAATCGAAAAACGCTATGCGGACGAGAGAGATGAAGACGCACCTTTTAAATGAGCGCAACTCAAAGGATTATTTAGGGCTAGCGTGTTAGAGAAGCGATGGAAGTAGAAGAGCTGAACTTGATCAGGGCGCTCTCAGAGGATTTAGCGGCGCTCAACGTGAAAGTAGAAGGGATGGAAAGTATGCTTGAAACCCTGGTTGAGCTTTATACTGACGCGTTTTATGAGGTGCGAGGCGAGTATTTGGAGAAGTTAGAGCGAATCCGGCGAGAAGGTGAATTTGAATCATTCAGGGATGTCACGGAATTAAAGCAAAACGAGCGAGCGATCCTGGAAGAACGACTGCCAGACGCTTTTTTAATAAGCTGCAAGAACTGAGGTATTTATAGGATCTACATATGTACTCAGCAGAGCGGTACCAAAAGGTACTGGTACCGAAATTTTACAAGAGCGAGGGTGCGTTGCTTGAGGACGCCCTTCGCGCGCTTTTGAATTTCAAACCGGAGTTGAAGGTGGAGATAGGAGTGGAGCTTTACCGTAACGAAGAGGTTTCTCTGACCCGATCGGCGGAGCTCGCGGGAATGGACCTCGAGAGTTTTAAAGATGTGCTGAAAGCGCGGGGGCTGAAATTGAGCAGTTATCTGGGCACAAAGAGCGAGATTGAGCTGAACGTGGCCGAGAAGTACGGAACGTGATGATTATGGACGAATATGTGAAGATATCAAAGGAATTGTTCGCACCGTTCGCGGAATTAGTCAGGATAGGTTTATTTAAAGATGAAAAAGACGCTCTCAGGAGCATACTATTGGAGCACGCAGGGCATAAGATCGCGTGGTGTAAGAGTGAGATAGTGAAACTGGAGCAGAAATACGGGGTTGCGTTCAAAGATTTTAAAGCCACCATTGATAAAAGGAAGGATGAGGAAGTATACAGTGAATGGGATGATTTTATCAAGTGGGAGAGTTATGAAGAGGCACTCAAATATTGGACTGAAGTAGAAGAGAGAATAAAAGCCCACGTTATATGATGGTGCCACGTATTTTAGCAATATTATCATCGAGCGATATTGTCATAGAGGTAGAGATTATTGAGATGCTCTTAGAGCCGAATACTCAATATTTACGAGCGAAGGCGAAGTTGAGAAACGGGTATGTGCTGTATGTGACCGAAGGTATAGGAGAAACGTATCGGAGATATTCGTACCACCTCCAAAGAGATGATGACATGATAAAGCGATGGGATAATGCACCGCATTGGAAGAGCATAAAGGCATTTCCATTTCATGTCCATCTTGCAGGCAACGACAAACCCGAAGCAAGTATGGAAGTATTTGTAGATGATGTGCTCTTAGAGCTACGTGATCTTATTGGTGAGGAAAACGATTGATCGAAAACTTTTCTTTGAAATGAAAACTTTACTTAAACAAACTTTTCTTTGTAAAAGAAAACTTTACTAAAGAAACT
>JBNGDK010000076.1:0-4001 GCA_049975405.1 Candidatus Methanospirareceae archaeon | reverse complement strand
AAAGAAAATTTCGCAAGGTTACCATGCTACAACGTTCTTTTGATAACTCTTTTCTTCGAAAGAAAAGGTTTGTGGTGGATGACGGCTCCTCGGACGGTACCGCAACAGTAGCGCAAGCGGCGGGTGCTCTCGTTATGACGCACGACAAGAACAAGGGCAAGGGCGCGGCGGTGCGAGCTGCTTTAAAATACGCTGCAGGGAACGGTTTTGATGCGCTCGTGCTGCTGGACGGTGAGCGTGTAGCTTTTATGACGAACTCTGCGGAGCCTCGGCAGAGCGTGGGATTCTAGAGAAGGTCGATGGACACCATAGGCTCAGCTACATCGAAAAATAACGTTCGAATACGATTAACTTACAAGCGATGGGCGCACATCATTGATTCGCATGATTATATGTCAGGTAATATGGATCTGGTCTTCGAAACCCTTGAAGACCCCGATTTTATCGTTCACGGATGGACGGATGAACTGATCGCGTTAAAACACTATGAGAAGACATCGATCTCTGAAAAATACGTGGTAGTGGTTTATAAGGAAGGGGTGAATGGGTTTGTGATAACAGCTTTTATGACTGCAAAACATACATCACTTATGAAGCGGGTGATTTTATGGCAGAAGTAAAAGAGGATCTGCTGGAGTCGGTACCGTACTTGCTGAAGATGCCCTCGACACGGATGTGGATCGACTATGACGATGAGGCGGATGTGCTGTACATCAGTTTCCAGAAACCGCAACACGCGGATGAGAGCGAATTGAAGGATAATATCATTTATCACTATCGAGGCACGGAGTTGGTGGGGATCACGGTCATCGGCGCTAAGAGCTACCAGAAAAAGCCGCTAAGCGAATGATTTTTCAAAACCTTTCTTTGTAAAAGAAAACAAACTTTTCTTTGTAAAAGAAAACTTTACTAAAGAAACTCGAAAACCTATCCTATCTTTGGAAAAGAAAATTTCGCAAGGTTACCATGCTACAACGTTCTTTTGATAACTCTTTTCTTTTGAAGAAAAGGTTTGTGTTGGATGACGGCTCCTCGGACGGTACTGCAGCGGTGGCGAGGGCGGCGGGTGCTTCGGTCATTTCACACCTAACGAATAAGGGCACTGGCGCTGCAGTGCGGGCCACAAGATGAACCTATTTGAAGTTCATGCTGTTACCTGCGTAAAGATAAGAACCACGGAGAGCTATTGGCGATACGTAATGGAGGTAAAACATCCTGAGTCGTTCAAAACTATCAGTTTCGAGACGGCTGTGAGTCAGGTGAAGGAAACGCTGAGCGAACCCGAGGTGGTACTCAGGGGGAAAGTTGATCCTTCTGTTTATCTTTATTACCGACGTTTTCACGGGTATCTCACCTGTGTGGTGGCCAAGCACTTAAATGCGGAAGGGTTTATACTTACAGTATACAGGACGGATCGTCAAGGAGGCGGAGAGGTCGTATGGGGAAGAAGGTGAAAGTATTTTACGACAGTGAGATGGATACGCTCGATATCTGGTTTGAGGAGCCGCCGGAAGAGGGGTTTTCACGAGAACTTGACGAGGGTATCATTGTGAAATATGATCGTAACGAGCGCGTTGTTGGGCTTGAGATACTCTTTCTGTCAAAGCAGAAACTGCTTGGCAAAGCGATCCCAGCGGAACTCCGCGGTGAACTAGGAAGGACCCTGAACGAGTTTGTTGATTCTCTCAAAGCGATTGCTTAAACTTTTCTTTCAAAAGAAACCTTTTACCAACAAACTTTTTAGAAAAAAGTGTGATCAAAAAACTATCTTTGGAGATAGATGACGGCTCCTCGGACGGTACTGCAGCGGTGGCGAGGGCGGCGGGTGCTCGTGGAGAAGCAGGTGGAAAGGCACCTTTATTATGAACGCAACTCAACGTAAATAATAGTGTCTGAGATCGTTTCGCACAGAGGAGAAGAATGGTATGGGAACGGACAGGGCTGCGTCTGAGACGGGTCTGGGATGGATGAAACTGGAGCGGATAACGATAGATCCCGAAGTGATGGGTGGTCAGCCCTGCATACGAGAATTGCGAATACCGGTTTCATTAATCGTGAAACTGCTGGCTGCAGGAAGAACGAGGGACGAGATTTTAGAAGATTATCCGGAACTTGAAGCGGAAGATATCCAGCAGTGTTTGCAATACGCGGCCTGGGCACAACCCTTTTTAAAAAAGCGTTGACGGAAAACAGTATTGTTAAACGCGAGAAAAGCCCCTTCTCCTGACCACGTCAATGTCCTGCTTCTTGATGCATTGCCACGCATAGAGGAATCGTTGGATACGGGTGCAATTGTGGTGATCGAAGACTCCCGGATCCGTGTTCGGGCTCTTCCGATACTATAGCAAATGGTAATAGAGTCAAATCCAACAGTTGTGATACCGCTTTCTAAAAGCCTGTAGTAGGCAAACCGGAACTGAAGGTCACGGGCCTGAAGTATCTCATTCTCCTGGAGCGAAACGAAGAGGGAGGCTATACGGTAACCGTGCCGTCCCTACCAGGTTGTATCACACAGGGTGCGACGTGGGACGAGGCGACAGCTCACGGCCGAGAGGCTATTGCGGGCTTTCTCGAAGCGCTTCGCGATCTTGGGAAGCCGATTCCGGTAGAGGTTGCAGTTGAGGTTGCGGCCGAAGCGGTATCATGAGACTTGAAACCCGCGCTGCGCGTTAGCGGAGATAAGGTGGTAAAAGCACGAAAGAGTGCGCATAAGGAGTTACTTGCGATCGCCAGATGCTTGAGGAAACGAATAATACGTAATATTACCTATACGTATCTATGGAGCGGACGATACCTATTTCGGAGGATGTTTATGAGGCGCTTCTAAAAGTAAGGGGTAAGAAGAGCCTGTCAGAAGTATTAGGGAAATTGGTCAAGAAGGAAGGAAATCAGGAGACGCTCCAAATCGGGTTTGGGAGCAGGAACAGGTCGGAAAAGGAGCGCCTTGAACGTGAACTGAGAGAACTTGAAGAGCAGTTCCAACAATGGATGTAATTCTGGATACGAGCGTTATCATCGCAAACTTTTTATACAGCTACACCTATTTAGAGAATTATAGTATACGAGCGAGAGCATGAATTTAAGATTTATTGAGGTGGACTGATATCATGTCGATGGATGTAGATGTGATAAAAGAGGGCATAAATAGCCTTATTCGTGCAGGGTATTACAAAGATAAAGAGAATATTTTAAATGACGCATTCAGGACGATGTTGGAGGTTCGGCCAGCACTTAAAATTGAGATCGCGGTGGAATTATACAAAGAAGAGAAAATCTCGTTGAGCAGAGCTGCTGAGATTGCAGGTACGTCTTTAGAGGGTTTTAAAAATATATTGGAGCAGCGAGGTATAAAACGGATTGTTAAAGCGCCTACAGAGGATAAAATCAGAAAAGAGGTTGGGTTAATTCTTGAGTAAGGTAATTATCCTTGATACTGATATAGCAAGTGCGTTCGCAAAGATAAAGCGGTTGGAATTGTTAAAGAGATTGTTCTCAAAGCATCGCATTGTACTAACACCGAAGATTTATGAAGAGTTAACGACTTCATTGGATTACGGGTACACTTTTCCACTGGATATATTCAGTTATTTTGAGGTGCTCTATCCATCGGAAGCAGAAAGCGCGGAATATCAAAAATTGCTGATGGAAAAGAGGATGTTAGGAAAAGGGGAATTGGAGGCAATAACTATCAGCAAGCACAGAGAATACGTCTTTGCTTCGCTGGATATCGCTGCGTTACGGTTTGCTGAGCAGCGTGGCGTTGAAATCGTGGGTCTGCATGCTATACTCAGGTCATTGTGGGAATCAGGCATGCAATCGAAGGACGAAGTCCGAGCGATTGTAAAGGAAATAGAGAAGCAAGATAACACGACGATAAAAGACATTGAGGCGATATTTTAAACTTTTCTTTCAACCTTTTTCCAAAAGTTTGATCAACAACTTTTTACAAAAACTTGACTAACAACTTTTCTTTGAAAAGAAAACTTGACCAAAGAAACTTT
>JBNGDK010000075.1:4513-5738 GCA_049975405.1 Candidatus Methanospirareceae archaeon | reverse complement strand
TCCTGGATTGACTGGCAGATCTCAAAATCTCAAGCTCCTCATCGCTCACTTTTAATTTAGGCTTCTTGCTTACGAATGGCATAAAATGCGTAAGGGACTGCCCCCATATAAATGTTGCCCTGTTATTTTGGAAATATTACACTAGCCCGAAAGCTCAGGAGCATGCAGAAGTATGTTGAGACGCGGAGGTGGATGTGGAAATGCTGTGCGAGATCGTGCACTCAAATCTATGGGATTTCGATGAATTTGCACGGTATATTGTACGATATTTTGAGCAGTTATCAGCAAGCATCCCGAGCCGAGTAACGGTCAAAGCACGGGTATAGTGCCCCTTAAGCTCACGGTATCATTGTAAGTCCTCGACGATACGCGTGAATACCGCACGAAACTGCGCATCCAGTGCCTCATCACATGCCTGTAACCACCGCTCGATGTATGCTGAATCGTACACGGGGTTCTTCCGGAGCACTGCTTTGATATCTTCGAGGTCTCACGCCCGCCCGGCGATCACCTTGTGGATAATGAGATCTTCGAGCGCAACAAAGGTAACGAGTGTTCCCTGCACCTCCACTTTCTTTGCACGTGCCAGTGCCTGGCGCTCGTACGGTGAGACTGAGAAGATGAAATCAACGCGGATACCGCTTCGGTCATCTAAGGTGGGCAGTACCATTGTTCGCGTGACGAACTCCTTCGCCTGCGCGACGAGCGTTTCAAACCCACTGCTCCCGTGAGTGCCTCCAGCGTTGCCAGATGCTCCACGCCGAGTCCCAGCGTGATATCTATATCTCGCGTCAGCCGTGGCTCGCCATACAGGAGCACTGCCTGGCCACCAATAACCATATAAGGGATGTGCGCATCGTCCAGCGCGCGGGCGACGCGTTGCGTTTAAGGAGCTCTTGAAACATGATTGACCACCCATGCGATCCGTATATCCACTTCAAGCCCTTCCAGCGGATCGCGTAACGGCAACGCGCCCAGCGCTACCGCTTCCGCATGGAGCGCATCGAGCATCCGGAATTTTTGCTCCAGCGTGAGGTGCTCGCGCCGAAGCAACTCTAATTCAAACGCCTGATACTCGCCGTGCTTGATCATCCCCTCTGCTCCTCCCGCAGCTTACAATAAGCGTTTTGTCTGTCTCGATCGCCACCCACTACCCCTCTGCTATGGTAATAAAGAAAGGGCGTTGCTCATAAAAGCCAGTGTAGTATCAGTTCCTCAACGCTCT
>JBNGDK010000075.1:0-4413 GCA_049975405.1 Candidatus Methanospirareceae archaeon | reverse complement strand
CGAACCGTATGAGCTGAGGATCTTGTTTATCCCTTCTAACGGGTTAAGAAGTGAGGCACACTTATTTACGTGGTTCGGATTAATTAAGCTCGTCCTGAAGCGCGCTGGGCGTTTGTGCGGATAACGTGTACCTATTCAGAAATCCAAGATTATTCTGAAGAAAGCGCAATGTCAGAATACATCGTCAAGGTAGGGAAGCGGGGTGAACTCTACACACCAAAGAAGCTCAGATTAGAAATCGGACTGGCCACGGGAGACGAATTGGTTGCCGTCGTAGAAGATGAAGCGATTATCTTACGGAAGCGAAAAACGGTTGTTGACCTCCTGGAAGCAGCAGCACTGGCGACGATAAGCGACGATGAGCTCAAAGAAGAGCGACGGGTACTGGAAAAAGAACTCCTGGAGCGGTAAGCTATGCAGTTCCGGGAGTTATATCTTGATTTGCAGCTCAAAGATACCGGTGTTACAATGCTGAATCGGGCCGCTCTTCTCAGAGAGCGATGAGCAGTACTGATTCGAATTCTGTTCGGTGAGGACCGCCAGGAATTGCTTTTAGTGATCATCCTGCACCTCGCCACCTCATGCTTCGCCGCGGCCGCCAATTCGCATCCGCGCGTGAAGAATCGTAGCTCAGGACAGTTACAGAGAAGGGTAAAGATCATTCTTGCCGCACTGATACGAGAGGAGCGAGTTGGGTTATATCTCGGATCAGCAAAGGATCTCGGCATTTTGGATGCGGTGTTAGAAGAAACGGGCATTGAGACGAAGGCGCGGGAAGCAGTGCAGTCTGGAAGGAGGTTGTAGCGGAGGGCCGGGGGAAGACCGGGCACCCAGGAGATTGAAGAAGCACGTACCTCATCCTGGATTGAGATACGTGCGCCTGCTAACGAGTCAGTAATCCGATTACTGGAGCGTGAATTGCATAAGGACGAGGCAGAAGCGATTGCTTTAGCAATTGAGCGGCACGCCAAGGTTATTTTCATGGATGAATTAGAGGCACGACGAGCAGCGGATGTATACGGGCTACGGAAGACGGGCATACTTGGCATTTTGATACGGGCAAAATTGGAGAATAAGGTAGTCTCACTGCGCGAGGAGCTGGATAGTTTGCGGAACGATGCAGGATTTTGGATACGTGATGAACTATATCAACGGGTATTGCACGAGATTGGTGAAGCCACAGACGAGCGAAATGCGACCACTTACATTTTGAACTTTGAACTTGATACCTTGAATACTGATGAGATTCATTTTTACCTGTCACGCTCAGACTCGGGTTATCCCTATCCTGAGCTCTCGCGCTCCTCGGGTACGTCGGCTACCGGAAGAAGCTGAAAGACCGCTAGCTAGCTAGCCAGACAGTTAGCAGAGATGAAGCGAGCAAAGCAGCGGACTTATAAACAGCTAACTGGGGTGCACTCCAAGTACTAGCTGATGGTGGGGCGCGTGAAACCGATTGCAAGACTTATTTAAGGTGCACGTTTATCTATTAATGAATCGAGGGCATAATGAGTTAGGATAGGGGAAGGAGAGAAATGCCACGAACGATAGAGATCACGGTGGAGTTAACGCCGGATTGTGAAGTTGGAGGCTACGTGGCCTATTGTCCTGAACTCGATATAACGACCGAGGGCGAGACGATCGAGGAAGCAATGGCAATGATGAAAGAGGCGGCGGAAGGCTACCTTGAACTTGTAGGACTTGAGACTGTGCCGACCCATAGATACGCGGAGAAAGTGGTAAGAAAGCTGAGTTTGACGGCGAATGTCTAAGTTGCCCGCACTGACGGCGGAGAAGCTCATAAAAGTCCTGGAAAAGGATGGATTCGTTTTTATCAGGCAAAAAGGTAGCCATCGGTTCTATGAGAAGTTCCTCAATGGAGAACGTGTAGTGATACCCGTACCGATACATCCAGGTCGTGAATTGAAGAAAGGCACACTGCATCATATCCTCAAGAAGGCACAAATGAGTAGGGATCGTTTGGATTACTTGCTCTCACTCGTCATAATTTCCTAACGAGGTTTTAGCGCGAGCATCCGGAGCGTCGGCATAGCGTATTTAAGCTAAACGGAGAAATAACACTACTATGAGCTCGATTGAAAAAGGTGATGAGAAAGAATTATTATCAAGGCTAAAGAGTTTAGGGAGACGGGAGCGGCGAGCAGTGATGGATTTCGTTGATTCTCTTCAAGAGAAGAGGAGACAAACGGCTGGACCGTTCATTCGCTATCCGGATGCCAGCAATCGCATCAGTTCTCTCCTCGCCAGGCATTCAAGCAGGAGCAGGGGGGAACGGTAATACGGGGGATGAATCACCCCACGCGGTGCCTGCTGCACGTGATTCGCTCGTTAAGCTCGCGCAGTGCTGTATGCTGATGGCACTCAAACTAACTTTTTAGCTTGGGAGTTGGATGCGGTGGGTACGTTGGATGCGGCTTCACGACGGCTATTGATGTCTTGGCAGCCAATACGGCACGTGAGGCATTAATTCTGCCCCAGCCATAATGAATGTCGTAACCCGGATCGCCAAGATCGTCTGCAGTTGAAAAGAGTATGGTTTCGGCTTCGTCAGGTGTCAACGCCGGATTGACTGAGAACATGAGCGCGGCAACTCCAGCTGCGAGCGGCGTTGAGAACGATGTGCCACCCGCAGATCCGTAACCGCCGCCTCTTTTTGTCGTATAAACGGATACCGGAGCGGATAAGTCGATGTATGGACCATACGTTGTGCTTGCTATATCGCTCTGTGTCGTGCCACTAACAGAGATGACGTATGGGTTGGGCCCATCGGACCACTCTATGTTATAATTACCACCACCACAGAATACAAGACCGCCCTGATCTCTGAAGTATTTGGCAGCGTAGCTGAGGGCTTGAGCACCACGTACGTCATAGCTTATACTTGCTACTCTCGCTTTGCCTTTAGCGGCGAAAATGAGTGCTTCTGATAGAACAAAGGTATTACTCCATCCTGACGGGCCAGATACTCTGATTGGCATTAGCCTGCAGTTACCCGCAATGGATGCCACACCGATGCCATTGTTCATTACCGCGGCAGCAGTACCTGCAGTTGCTGTTCCATGACCATGAACATCTTCGATGTTGCCCGGGTAATCCTTCCACAGGTTGCGTCCGTGAAAAATATTATCCTCCAGATCTGGATGGTCGGTATCAACACCCGTGTCGAGTATAGCGATAATCACGGACGGATTGCCCGTTGTTATGTCCCACGCTTCCGGCGCACCGATTTTGTCCAGATGCCATTGCGAGCCATAATACGTATCATCCGGGATCATTAACGGATAACACTTTTGGTTCTCTTCAACGAACTCAATGTGCGGATTGCTAAAAATGGTGGGTAGCGCGTCGCCCGGAGCCGAAACAAACAGCACATTGATCTCAGGAAGCTCGCCTTTGATGACGATTCCATGCGCGTCGGACAGTTCTTGTTTTTCTGCTTCACTCACGTTCTGTTTAAAGCGAAGCAACAGCTCGCTTTTGTCTGGTACTGCTGCTGTTGTATATATCGCGATTGTTGCAATAACAATTATGGCGGAGACAAGCACCGCATATAAAACCACACGCTGCAAATATTGTTTCATGTTCTTCTAGATCAGGCGTACTATTTAGTAAGTATTTATCACTTCCCATTGGGTGTTTTGTCATTTACAAGAACTATTGTTGGATGAAAGCAATACTATCCTTCTTTTGTGGGGAAAAAAGGATCTAAAGCGGGGTCTCGCTTATTATTAAGAGTGCATGCGGGATACGTGCGATAGTGTAGTGAGCAAGACCTCGCAAAACCGAACGAACTTGATGCAGCCATGATAATAGTCGCGAAGGCAATATGTCCGTGACCAAACCAGCCTTAAGAATGAGCACGAGGGAGCGATAGCCTCAGTCAGATGCACAATTCCGCGGCGCGCCTGATGTCGCCCGTGAGTATCCTTCTTCTTCATCCGCCACTCTTTCCCCTTCTTCGCGCCACCTTCTTCGCTGCTTCTTCTTCACCGCGCCGCCGTGCCGCCACCCGCCTGCATCTGCCTGCCCGCGGGCGCCACCCCTTCTGTAGCGTGTCCTCGTGCTACTGAGTGGCGTACGCATGCCCCTCGGCCGCTGCGGCGTTACCCAACGTAGCGGCTGCAGCAGCGCAGCAACGGCTGCTGACGCGTCCGCTGCGAAGCGTTGCTCGGAGCGAGCAATATCAACCACAAACCGAAAAGCTTTTATACTCGCTTGACAAAAGTTGATTTTATAAAAAGCCTCGTGCCGTTGAGGCTGCTCGGGATAGAAGGAAAGGGAGGATGCTGATGCTATGGGACGAAAAAGCCGTAATATGGTAAAAGTTTCGAGGTATGTTGTGCTCGTGGTGGTTCTTGCTCTTGCCGGGGTAACGTTTATGGGAGTGGCGAG
>JBNGDK010000074.1:3843-5819 GCA_049975405.1 Candidatus Methanospirareceae archaeon | reverse complement strand
CATCGCTCATGGTCTATTCCGGCGCGGGCATGAGGAAGCCGATGGACGAGATTGGTACCGTATTTGAAGAGAAGTATGGCGTGAAGGTGGAGTACAACTACGCGGGCTCGAACGCGCTGCTCAGCCAGATGGAGCTGACGCAGGTGGGCGACTGCTATATGCCCGGGGCGACCAAGTACATTGATATCGCGACGGAGAAGGGCTTCATTGATTACCAGCAGAACATCTGCTATCATATACCGGTAATTACGGTGCCCAAAGGTAATCCCGCGAATATCACGGGTCTCGAAGACTTTACCGGGGATGATGTAAAACTCATATTCGGGGATCCCCAGGCCGCGGCAATTGGCAGTACCACGGTGAAGATCCTGGAGCAGAATAACCTCTACGACGAGGTCTGGCCAAACGTGATCGCAACCTTGCCTACCATGAACGAGGTGATGATGCAGATCGCCATGGGTCAGGCGGACGCCTCGATCAACTGGTGGGATACCGTCAAATTCGTGGAAGAGATCGATGTCGTTGAGATACCCAGAGAGCAGAATGACATCAAGATCGTTCCGATAGGACGAACCACGTTCTCCGAGCACCCGGAGACCGCACAACAGTTCGTTGATTTCGTCGCTTCAGACGAAGGCAAGGCGATCTTCGCGAAGCACGGGTTCATCACCTATCCGAACCCTGAGTACGAATAGGTCATTGCTTGTTGATTGAGCACCGAAAAGGAACGTGCTGACTGAGCTGACAATGGCGAGCGAGCAGAAGGGCAGTGAAGAAGAGATCCGGTATCGGCCGATTGGTGTTATCCATACCGGGTTCCGGGACAAACAGGACGCGCCCATCCAGGGCGTCTTTTGCAGAGAGGCGAAGGGCGAGGTAGAGGTCTTCCCCGAGTTCGTGGCGGGGCTCAAGGACATCGAGTTCTTCTCACACCTCGTCCTCATTTATCATTTCCATCGCGCCGAGGGCTATGACCTGATAACCAAGCCGTTTTTAGAGGATGAAGCGCGTGGGATCTTTTCCATACGTCATTTCAAGCGCCCGAACCCGATCGGCTTCTCGGTGGTGAAGCTCGAGAGCGTGCGGGGCAATACACTGCTGGTGAGTGAGGTGGACATCCTGGACGGCACGCCGCTCCTCGATATCAAGCCGCTCGTGCCGCTCTTTGACCATCGTGCTGATGCAACAAACGGATGGCTCGGGAATCCGCGTTTGGACATGAGCAGGGGCAAAGCGGGCAGACAGCGGCGCGAATGAATGAATGATGAAAGAGCACAGGCACAGATGTTGAACGAGTTACGAGAGGATAAGGTCAGGATCATTTCGATCTTCGCGAGCTTGCTGCTCACTGCGTTCATACTCATGCTGATCGTCTGCATCGTTACGCACACGACCGGGCAGGCGTTGGCCTCGAGCATGCTCACCGCAGAGATTCGCTTTGCTATTGAACTGAGCTTGCTCACCTCGGCCACCTCGACACTGCTCTGTATTGCTATCTCGATACCGGTGGCTTATGCACTCGCCCGCTACGAGTTCCGCGGCAAGAGCTTGATTAACACCATACTCGATGCACCCCTAGCCTTGCCGCCTCTGGTCGCCGGTGTAGGGCTCCTGATCTTCTTCGGCACGACAGACTTCGGAAAGGGGCTCGCCGAGCAGGGCCTCATATTTGTCTTTACGCCGCTCGGGATCGTAGTCGCGCAGTTCTTCGTCAATGTGCCCTTCATGTTCCGGATCCTCAGGGGCACCTTCCAGGGCATCAACCCCCGCTATGAGCACGTGGCCAAGACCCTGGGATGCACAGAAGGCCAGGCCTTCTGGCGTGTGACGCTACCGATGTCAAAGCATGGACTCCTCGCTGGCTCGGTGATCACCTGGTCCAAAGGCATCGGTGAATTCGGTGCGGCGCTTATGCTCGCCGGAGCGACACGGATGAAGACCGAAACCCTGCCCATCTCGCTGTATCTGAACATGTC
>JBNGDK010000074.1:0-3743 GCA_049975405.1 Candidatus Methanospirareceae archaeon | reverse complement strand
TGCTCGCGGAGCGGATTGCGGTATTGATGCACGGGCAGGTGATGCAGGTGGGGACGCCGTACGAGATCTTCAGCAAGCCGCAGACCGAGGAGCTGGCTGATTTCGTCGGGATCGAGAACATTCTGCGCGGTGTGGTTCAGCGTACGGAGAACGGCGTGGCAGAGATTGAGGTCGAGATCCACGGGAAGATCCGCGCGGTCTCTGAGATCCACGAGGGCGCGGTGAAAGTCTTCATACGGCCCGAAGACATCCTCCTGTGCAAGAGTAAGAGCGAATGCAGTGCCCAAAACGTCATGACCGGTCGAATCACCGATTTGCAGGACATCGGCCCCTTAACCCGCGTGATTCTGGATAACGGGCTCGTCTCGCTCATCACCAAGCAATCCCGCACTGAGCTCAAACTCCAGCAGGGCGACCCGATCTATGCGACCTTCAAGGCGACCTCGGCACATGTGGTGAGCGCGTGAGGTGAATGATTGTAATACAGCAGGAATGAGTACGGCCCGGCACGCACGTTAGAAATGCTTTCTCTTTCGCCGTCCGCCGCGTAAATCCCGACGGAAATGCGAGCTGAATCGCAAACAGATGCTTCAGCTCGATAAGCTTCGCGTGGCGTGAAAAAACGAAAGGCTTTTAATGTCGTTCGGCAAACAGATACTTATCGGAATTACGAGGTGATAAAAAATGGAAAGAAAAAAAATGGAAAGAAAAAATTTATTGGCAGTAGTAGCTCTACTGGCAATCGCAGCGACCGTGGCGTTTACCGGCTGTGTCACTGAGCCTGAAGCCAGCCCGACACCGACTGCACTGCCAACTGCAACGCCGACCGCAACGCCTACTGCACTGCCAACTGCAACGCTGACCACAACGCCTACTGCAACCCCGACAGAACCCCAACCATTGATCCTCTCAACCACGACGAGCCTCTATGATACCGGGCTGCTCGACCATTTGAAGCCTATCTTCGATGAGCAATACAATGCTGATCTACGCATCGTCTATGCGGGAACGGGGAAAGCTTTAGAATACGGCATGCGCGGCGATGTCGATGTGCTCGCGGTCCATGATCGGGTACGGGAAGATCAGTTCATCGCTGACGGCTATGGGATCAATCGTCGAGGTTTCGCGTACAACTACTTTGTCATTGTAGGTCCGGAGAGCGATCCTGCAGGAATCAAAGGGATGATACCAGAAGATGCTGTCAGCACTATCAGGGAGCAAGGCATGGACAATCCTGATGAGATAAAATTCGTCTCTCGTGGTGACGCTTCAGGCACGCATGCTCTGGAGCAGCGGGTGTGGCAGAGCGCGGGCTTCGAGTACGGAGATATCAGGAACTCCACCGAAGGCTGGTATGTGGAAGCGGGCAGTGGCATGGGCCCCACACTGATACTGGCGAACGAGAAATTCGCGTATACCATAGCAGACATTGGCACATTCCTCGCCTTTCAGGGTGATATCGAGCTCGTTCCGCTTGTAGACGAGGGAGATATTCTGCTCAACGTGTATGGCACGATGGCAGTCAATCCCGATCTGCAACCCCACGTCAATATCACGATGGCGAACAACTTCATCAACTTCCTGATCTCGGACGAGACGCAGCAGATGATCGGAGAATTCGGTGTCGCTGAGTATGGACGGCCGCTCTTCTATCCACTGAAAGATGGCAATTGCCCCGACGAGGTGCTTTGTGGCTGCCCGACCTGGGAAGAGTGCTTCGAACCGGTAACGTATCCGGCGAGCTAAACGCGCACTAAAGCAAGCTGAAACCACCGAGTGCACTGTGCGGAGAGAAACGAACGAGCTGAAAGAGAAAGATCATAGTGGGCCTTTTCGTATCAGAAAAGGCCCTTTTTTAGTTCATTCTACTTGTTAACGGCTGTGAAAAGTGGACAAAGGCGCGTATGTAACTGGTGCCCCGCACCAGCACAAGATCTGAACCAGGGTAATACTATCGTAAGAAATGAACGAGTTCGTTGAGGGCTTAATCACCGCGATCAAGCTCATCATTACACTCAACCCGGAAGTGGTCGATATCACGCTTCGGACGCTACGAATTTCGTTGAGTGCCTTGCTCATTGGCACATTCCTCTTTATACCGGTGGGAAGCTTGATCCATTTCCATGAGTTCTGGGGAAAGCGCAGTTTGATCAATATTATCCAAACGCTCTATGCGCTCCCCACCGTGGTGGTCGGGCTGCTCGTTTTCTTATTCCTCTCGCGATCTGGCCCTCTCGGCTTTCTCGGGCTCTTCTTCACCCCCACCGGTATGGTCATCGGACAGATCCTCCTAATCGCCCCGATTATGACCGGCTTAACCATCTCAGCCTTAAGCGGCGTCGGAAGAAGCATTCGGGAGACCATTATCTCCCTTGGCGCCACGGAATCGCAGGCGATCATCGCGAATATAAAGGAGGCGCGATTCGCCATCTTAGCCGCGGTGATCACGGGTTTTGGCCGTGTTATCTCAGAGGTGGGAGCCGCGATGATGATCGGTGGGAACATCCGGGGCTACACGCGGGTGCTGACCACGACGATCGCGCTCGAAACCTCGATGGGCAATATCGAGCTCTCGCTCGCACTGGGCATTATCCTCCTCTCGCTCGCACTTATCATCAATATTGGGTTGAACTGGATACAACAGGGGAGGTCACGAGCCTGATAGATGATAGAAGTAAACCAGGTAGCCCGGCGGTACCGCGAGAAGGAGGTCTTAACGGATATCAATCTCACCATTGAACGCGGCGAGATCTTCGCGATCATCGGGCCAACGGGTGCGGGAAAGACCACGCTGCTACGGCTCATCGACCTCCTCGAGCTGCCCAGCTCGGGAAGTATCCGCGTCCACGGTGTGGATACCAACACTAATACGAAGAAGCGATTGGCGATTCGGCGGAAGATGTCACTCCTCTTCCAGAAACCAGCGCTCTTCAACACGAGCGTGTACGATAACGTGACCTACGGCTTGAAGTTCCGCGGCGTCCCGCGCGCAGAGATTGATGAAAAGGTAACGCACGCCCTGGAGCTGGTGGGGCTTTCGAGCTACGCGTCGCGGCTTGCGACCACGCTCTCGGGCGGCGAGGGACAGCGTGTAGCTCTGGCGCGGGCGCTCGTTACTGAGCCTGAGGTGCTCCTGCTGGACGAGCCGACCGCGAATCTCGATCCCCGGTCTGTGGAAAAGATCGAAGAATTGATTCTCAGGATCACCCAGGAGTACCAGACCACGATCATCATGTCCACGCATGACATGCTCCAGGGCCAGCGCCTCGCAGACCGGATAGGCGTGCTGATGCGCAACACCATCGAGCAGGTGGGCTCCCCGACGGAGATCTTCTACGCGCCCTTGAACGGAGCGATCGCGCGCTTCGTTGGGGTCGACAATATCGTTCCGAGCATCGTCGAATCGAACAATGGAGGTGAAACAGTGGTCGACCTCAACGGGTCGAAAGTGACCTGCATCTCCAATTTCACACCCGGAACTGAAGTTCTGATCTGTCTCAGGGCCGAGAATATCGTTCTTTCTAAGGAGCTGGGAAAGAGCAGTCTGCGAAATAGTATGAACTCGCAGATTTCGAAGCTGACACTTACCGGACCGCTGGTTCGTGTTACATTGGAGGATGGACTCGTCGCGCTGATTACCAAGCAATCCGCAGAGGAGCTCGCGTTCACCGAAGGTGATGAGGTCTATGCCAGCTTTAAAGCCACTGCGGTACACCTCGCTCGCCAATGAGCGAGCGCATGCC
>JBNGDK010000073.1:0-6041 GCA_049975405.1 Candidatus Methanospirareceae archaeon | reverse complement strand
ATCTATAAATGAGTCCTGCCCATTAGGTTATTGTGGCACGGAGCATGAGGATATGGAGATAAAGGTAGAAGGTGGTGATGCGTTTGCCAACGCCTCGTATGAGACGATCTGCAGGGATACGTTTCGGGATCTGGGTATTGGATCGAGCATTGATAGCGCTTATCTGTATTTGAATCCTGAGGAGTACGTCTTCATCATCTCGCTCACGATCGGTCGGGTGGCTAGTCCGGTGACCGTGGGCGATGTTGCCAGTATCGAGAA
Source organism: Candidatus Methanospirareceae archaeon (assembly GCA_049975405.1). Classification (GTDB taxonomy): domain Archaea; phylum Halobacteriota; class Syntropharchaeia; order Alkanophagales; family Methanospirareceae; genus JACGMN01. Next base: position 5,780 of record JBNGDK010000073.1, on the reverse strand, counting down.
GAATACGCTCCGGATCGGCGATGAGAAATACGCGCCAAAACTGCTCTCCTTGCTCTGGGACAAGTACGGAGAGCGTGCGCAGCAGTTGAGCAGACTGGTGATCGAGCTGGACATGGAAGATGATGAGCTGACCACGTTAAAGGAGCTGGTGATCTACGATCCTCGCGATGATCTCATTGCGCGCATGCTGGATGCGATCGATAGAATCCTGCCTGAGGGTGCCCGGGTGCGATACCCCATCCCCGGAGATCATGCTGTTACAATCATAGCCTCAGAGGACGTGATCAGCGAGGAGTGGAAGCAGCGTGCGCGGGAGCTTCTGGAACCAAAGGAGAGCTAAGGTTGTATGTACAAGATCATGATGTTTGAGGGCGGCGTGTATAAATTCAACGAACTCAAAGAGCTCATCGAGGATATCGGCGGGTTCATACTTCAGGAATCGGTCATGCAGACCGAGACAATGCTGCACATGGCATTCCCAGAGGAAGAGGAGCGAACCATCAGGAACAAGATAAAGGCTCTGGGCGGCAAATTCAGGGAGCTGCCGCTGGCCGGGACAGAGATTATGGTCGTGTCGCCCTCGCTGGGTAAGCACCATATGGTCAATCCGGTATGCGATATTGCGGAATATCTAAGGCGGCAGGGCGCGATCACGCTCGTGATGGGTCTGGCGCGCGGGGTCGGGAAGCGTATCGCGCAGATCACGGTGGACGAAAAGCTCATTATTGAAGAATCTGATGCTGCCGTCTTCGTTTTCGGTAACTTTACAGACTGTATACGCGAGAAGGCGAAGCTCTGTGAGCAGATAGACGTGCCCTACCTTATGGTGGGGGGGCCGCCAGATCTCGTGTTGCCACACTACACAGGCGGTATAGGCCGACGTACAGATCGGCTGCGAAGATCGGGTGATATCGCCTGTCTCGAGCGTATGGCCAGTGAACTCGATAACCAACTGGATGTGAAAAGGCTGGAGGTAGAAGAGGATCCTCTGGCAGCAAATCCGCTCTTTGTCAAGGAGATGATCGAGATGATCGTGCCTGGCAATGCGGATGAGGAACTGCCGATCACCGTACAGCTGGACGGTTTACGCGTCAGTATCAACGCAGAGAATCTCGAGGATATTAAGGCTGTTGAGATAGGTTCACGAAAGCTCTCTGAAATCGCGGAGGTCCGCAAATCGCTCTTTAAAGGGTATCTGGTGAAGATACGGCCGGAATCAGAAGTGGGGAGTATTTATTAAGGAGAAGGGAGGGACCCCTGCCTTTCCACTGCAGCACCTATCTCCGGTAAATCTCAGGGAATCGTTTCGAGATACCGGTCAAAATTCTCGTATATGATGTTCCCCACTACGATAACGTCTGCATACCGCGACATCTCCTCTGCACTCTCGCGAGAGCTGATGCCTCCGCCATAGAAGAGCGTTGTTTGGGTTAATACCTCATCTACTGCCTGAACCACGGCTGGATTGCCGTATTTTCCGCTGTACTCTACGTAGACAATAGGGATCCCGAGAACATGCTCTGCGTACTGAGCGTAGGCTACCACTTCTTGCGCGGAGAGTTGTGACGAGGCTCTGGTGAGCTGCGCGACTGCTGATTCTGGATTGAGCACGATATATGCCTCGGCATAGACTTTATCCCAGTTCACCGCATAATTCAGGATCCAGTCTTTATGCTTCCCTACGATCCACTGTAAATCGCCTGTATTCAGCACCAGCGGCACGAATACGAAATCAACATAATCATCGAGAACGGCCTCAGGTGTTGCGGGTTCCAGGATCTTTGGTATCTCAAAGGCGTGGAGTTTCTCAATTAACCGGGCTACGTTTTTATTGGTGATGTTCTGTGTGCCCGAGATCATAAGCGCATCAGTGCCACTGTCCACGATCAGCCGCAACTGCTGGTCTGTGATAGGCTTGTCAGGATCAAGTTTGGTAACGTGCTTCCAGCTTGACCAGGGAGTCCCTTTTTTGACGCTCATCGCTCTCATTCACACTCAGACGGTAGACGTTGTAGGGTTATAAATAAACACTGCTGCTCTCAAAGAGCCGCGGTTCGTGACATGCTTGCGATCACGATACCCCTTACCTAACCTAACCGAAATGGCCGCGCTCGAAAGGCTGAAAAAGGTGATATAGGTTAATATAGCACTTACCGCATCTTGCGGAGCAGCTCGTTTATCTTATCACCATGGTACCCGAGTACGCCACCCTCGGAGAAGCTTTTTTTAACACCGCTGTGCCCCTTACGAGGTGGGTGAAGCCTGAATATTGGTTTAATGCCCTGAGCGGTCAGCTCCTTCATGGTAATTTGCCCACACCTCAGTGCCTGCGCAAGCTCAGTAAATGAAGTTTTTGAGGTTTTATCATGAATAACAGCTTCTGAAAGCCGTTTCCCTCCTGTTAGACGGCCCCTATTGCGCAGCAGTGACTCGAGCATATCTTCAGATATCTCGCCCCATGCCACATAATCCTTTACCTTTCGAATCATCCCGCGTGAATACTCGTTTTCTTCCGCAAGCACGCAGTGATTGACCCTGTGCAACCGAAGGAGTTCGAGCGTATACTTTATATCAGGACTGACATTCACATCTCCACGAAGTCGTATTATCGCGAACATAGCTCTTTATAAATCACTCCACGGTCTTCATAAGCGAGGTCTTGCGCAGTGCGTCATATGTGGCGTATGCTTGATTGAAGGTAGTGCGTGTCTGTCCCTTCGTCTGCCCCCATACGTCCTTCACACCAGCGAATTCCAGTACGCGCTTGGGCACATCCCCGGTTGCTAGGCCTATTCCTTTTGGTGCGGGCTTCAGGGTAATCAAGACACTGCCTGATTTCCCCTCGATCCTAAAAGGTATAGAATGTGACTCACCACAGTTACACTCCCACGAGCCGCACCCTCGTGTTATGTGAGTAATCCCGAGCTTTGCGGCTCTCACTGCCTTCACTATCCCATTGCGTACTAATGCGTCCTTTCCTAACCCGATTCCCATATATCCCTCGCGATCACCTACGATCGCACAGACCCTGAATTTCACGCGACGACCGGAATCGGTCATTCGCTGCACCAGATTGATATCCAGAACCTCCTCACTCAGCTCAGGCAGCAGAGCATCGACGATCTGGTATTCTTTAACTGGATATTTCGATGAAAGCGCTTCTGCGATCGTGGTAATTTCACCGCTCTGTACGAGCATACCCAGCCGTGTAGCGGGCTTCCATGCCGCTTCAGAGCCCTCTTTATCAGCATCGTAGCGCTGTCTTGGTCTTCTCCCACTCATTCTATCTCTTTGTCCTCCTCGCTCTCTTTGATACCGCAAATAGCAGCTTTTGTAGCTTGTACCTGCACACTATAAGCATCGTCATGAAAGAGCGCACTAATGTGCTGTCCTGCCAGGCGATCTGTCGAAGGGAATACGTCAGGATCATGGGGGATACGCATGCCTCCATCAATGGCGCCTTTCAAAGCGGCGTATACGTTTGAGCCATGAACGGGAGTCTGGCGTCCTATATCAAGAATCCCATACTCGTAACCATGCTCGCACGCTCGTTTCCCAAACACGATACCGGTCAAGTAAGCGGCTGCGCAATTAGCACAACTCCCTGCATAACCAAACTGAGCCAAGTCAGATGAGGTTACGGATATGAGCGTGTTATCCCCATCATGCTCGTCCGAGATTAGTTGCATACGTATGTAACGATTACTTTTGCGCACGGTGATGCGAGGTACCCTGCTCAAGAGCAACCTCCGGCGGCGGCGATAATCGGTCTTTCCCTCTCGCCTGCGACAGAAGGGCACGCGGTAGGTAGGACTCGCTGCTTTGGTCATGGGTTACGTTTCCTCCTGAGCGAGCTGCTCGTGTGTCGCTATATATTCGTTCAGGTGCGCCACGTTCCTGAAGTCTCCACCGTTAGCCTTGTTATAGAGCTTGCGATACGCGGTTCTATCAATGCTTTCATCAGCACGCAGCTCGTTCAATCGTCGTCTCAGTGCACGAATCTTGGACATCCAACGCTCTTTCTTCTTTGTGCGCGCTCCCCGGGCTCCCTTTCTACTACCATGACCTTTGCGCCTGCCCATAGACTTCTGCAGCGCTCTTACTCTTATTCTACCTCGACTTATTCCCTGCTTCTGGATCTTCTGGATGACCCCGTCTTCGATCAGCCCGCGGATATCGTCGCGCGTTATAGCCTTCGCTACGACCCCTGCCGCGTTGGGATCGATCCAAACGCGACCCAGCCCTACATGGAGGACCTTCGCTGCGATTCTCCGCTGCTTTGTTAGATTGACCATCACTCTTATCCTATCACGCTTCTCATCCTGTAACTGCACCCGTCATGCCGTCGCGGGTACCAAGAGGGTATCAAGACCCTTCTTTACTATTCCCACTTTATCTATATCTTTTTTTAATCTCGAGATGGCAGACTCGAGTGTCTGGAACCCCGCGATGTGCCACCGTTCAAGGAGCTCGATATCGAACGCTGAGACCACGGCGAGGTCTATCCTCTCCATTACCTTACGAATATAAAATGCTTTATGACCTCCCAGTTCAAAATGTTCCTGGATGGCCTGTTCTGCGGTTTCGAACGAGGAGTAGGTATCCATCCACCGAGCAAAGGCCGGATCGCCGACGCCCTCGGGACATTCAGCTACGAGCAGCAGGGTGCCGCTCGGTGAAACGGCTCGGTAACAATTCTCAATTGCTTTGGCTGCTTGATAGAGGGAGCTATCCTTTGGGGCTCCACCGGCGCTGACAATGAGCAGATCGTAGCGCCTTTCTGTGGTGCGACAGAAGAGCTGACGAGCTACAGAAACGCCCTGTAAGAAGGCTTTATCTAATGAGCCGGCGTACGCAGCCTCAATCTGGTCAGGCGCTGAACAAATAACATTAATGATAAAGTCTGGAGGTGCTCGGCGTGCAGCTTCCATCATATCGAGATGCACCGGGTTTCCTTCCAGGTTCGCTGTCCTGGCTTGCTCGTGAACAAGCAGAGCATGGTTCGCCTGTATAGTTTTTCGCGCAGCGATCCCCGGGAGAATGCTCTTCCGCCCTCCTCCGAACCCGGCGTAGTAATGCAAGGTGATATCTCCTGTTAGGATCTTGATATCTGCGTTCATGTAGACGCTGTTAAGCAAAACGGGTGTTCCACGGCTGGTGGTTCCCACAGTGGTTAGATCAGCGGCATCACAGTCATGGATGGAGACAGCGAGCTCGCCGTAATAGTCCCCGAGTATGCGACGCAGATCTGACTCAGAGGGTGGCTGATGAGTTCCGCATGCGATCAAGATCGTTATACGGTCCCGAGCTACTGCCTCCAGCTCTTCCAGTACCGCAGTGAGCATGAGTTCCGTGGGTGCTGCACGGGTGTGATCATCAACGACGATAACGATCGAGGGCGAAGCCTTTTCGGCGACCATCTCGCGGAGAGATCGCGACCCAACAGGATGTTTCAGGGCCGCCCTAATAATATCTAACGGCGGGAGCTGTATCTTTCCAGGAACGTCATAAGCATCTATATCCAGCACGTCAGCTACGAGTTCAAGCTCAAGCGTGCTTCGACCGTACGGAAGATGTATGGATGGCATGGTACAATTACTCTATAATGTTCGGACATTTAATCGTTTTACTGCTCGAGCTAAGGGGGAGGGATCATAACAGAATAGCGCGTTGCAGTGGAAAGGTAGGGGTCTCCGGGTTGATGGTCGGGCAGGGTGGATGGAGTTGAAAACACCTATGTTAAGTCCGCCGTCACCCTTTACTTACCACCTCACGGTATT
>JBNGDK010000072.1:0-6416 GCA_049975405.1 Candidatus Methanospirareceae archaeon | reverse complement strand
AGCTCATCGATATCCGTGATACCATCGCCGTCCGAATCGGCTGGCGTATAACCGCCACCACCACGGCGAACTATCGGTTCTTCCGTTGGCGTTGGTGTTGCCGTTGGTGTTGGTGATGGTGATGGCGATGGTGATGGCGATGGTGATGGTGATGGCGATGGCGTTGGCGATGTTGGTAACGTTACTGTAAGACTACCCGGATCGACCGAGGAACTAACGGTATCGCCAGCATCGTCGTCCATCCGTGTAACCACCGCGTTAATAGTACTAGTCCCTTCGGCGTCCCCTCGGATTGTTAGCTGCGCCAGGATAACATTCGTCGCACCGGGACCGACCTGTTCCATCAAATCTGCGGCTTTCAGCCAGACGGTATCCGCCGGAAGCGTGGAGTTATCATTGAGCGTAGCCCACGTAGGAAACTCGGCAGAAAGTATCTCACCTATCCCTGGATCCGAGAGTGAGATGGTCATATTATACCCAGAAAGCCCCTCAGGAGCGGTATCCAGCGTGATGTCTATCACCGTTGTCGCACCTATGGCGTTCAGGTTCCCGTCCTCAACAGTAACGACCGAACCATTGTCTGCTATCACCGGAATTGCAGTTATCGCTGTCAGCAGTAACATGACTGAAATAGCCATGCTCAAAACTTTTGTTCCCTTTTTATTCATTTTTTTCCTCCTAATTTTTTATTTAGGGACAATTATATCTTACTCCTTACTTACTACACACCTTTCTATCTTCAACCTCTTTTATACCTCCTTAAATAGCTGCACGATGTCCGCAAAGTCTAACCGCCCGTTGCCGTTGAAGTCAAATAACGAATTGGGCTCGTTCGCTTCGATCCATTCCAGATGCTTGAACAGTTGGACTACATCATTGAAATCAAGACCACCATTGCCATTCAGGTCTTCATAAAGCCCATCTCCGTCCGGATCGGTCGGTGGGTTATCGTATCCTGGCAGTGGAACAACAGATAACACGGTCAGTTGTCCGGGATCTACCAAAGGAGTAATGGGCTCTCCAGCACCATCAGGATCCATTTGCGTAACTACCGCGTTAATGGTACATGCACCTTCGGCATCACCTCTGATTGTTAGCGTTGCCAAGTTAACGTTCGTCGCACCGGGATCGACCTGCCCCATTATATCCACTGCCTTCAGCCAGACGGTATCAGCGGGTAGTGTGCCATGAGCATAGATTGAAGCCCATGCGGGGAACTCTACGGCTATTATCTCTGCTATACTTGCGTTTGATAGCGCTAGCGTCATGTTATAGCCAGAAAGCCCCTCTGGAACGGTATCCAACGATATAGGTATCGCTGTTGTCGCGTTTATTCCCGCTATCTGACCGTCCTCAATATGTACGCTAGGAGCAACTATCAGCAGAATGTTACCAAGGTTATAATTTCTGTTAGTGGTCGCATCCGTTACATTCACTGATAAATTATAGGTACCGAAAGGGCACGTAGCATTCGTAGTATAGTTGAAGATATTTACTATGTTTTCGCCCTCTGTATAATTTGCTTTGCAAAATAGATGTACTACATTTCCTCCAATCGGTGTAAGATCCACGGTAACTGTATCGATCGCTGTGTCATCCAGAGCGTGAACGGTAAGCTCTGTATATACGCTACCATCCCCGGGTATTATCGGCGGATTTGCGGTTGGGCTAATAACTGTTGGAGGATTCATCTCAACGACTGCACTTACTATCAGCACTGCTGCGAAAAAAAGGATCAAAAACAGCGTAACCGTTGATTTACCAGTCCATATCATTTTCATTATTTTATTATACCTCCTCAAATAATAGCTCCAAGTCGTTGAAGTCTATCCGCCCATTGCCATTATAGTCAAACAACGATATGGGCGCGTTCTCCTCGATCCACTCCATGTTGTTGAAATACGCATTGACATCATCGAAATCAAGTACCCCGTTGCCGTTTATATCTTCGTAGAGGCCGTCACCATCCGGATCGGTAGGTGGATTGGTCTGACCGGGAAAAGGGACGAGTGGCACGACAGCCAATTGAGCTGGTGCGGTCTGAAAAGGCATAGAATACCCCTCGTCGTTATTCAGGAGATTTACCGTCACGGTGATAGTTCCCTGGCCCATGGTGTCGCCTCGTAACGTCAGCGTGGCAAGCGTGACATTTGTTTCTCCGCTTTCTATTTGATATGATCCGTCTGTAGCATGCAGCCATAATGAATCAGCAGGGAGTGAAGAACCGCCCGTGAAAGTAGCCCATGTCGGGTATTCCAGAGATATTATCTCTGCTATGCCTGCGTTTACTGAAGAGACGGTGAGATTATAACCAGATAAACCACTTGGCGCTCTGTCGAGAATGATAGTTATGTCCGTTGACTCATTGTAGACCGTAAGCGTTGGAGGATAAAAGGAGAGCGTGACTGGAGCTATTGTTAGTACACCGGAATCAATAGAGGGAGTTATTGGATCTCCAGCACCGTCTGGATCCATTTGCGTAACTGCCGCGTTAATAGCGCATTCACCTTGAATATCACCGCTCACGATGATTGTTCCAAGGTGGATGTTCGTCGCACCGGGATCGACCTGACCCATCATATCCACTGCTTTCATCCAGACCGTATCAGCGGGTAGTGAGCCATTAGCATAGATTGTAGCCCATGCGGGAAATTCCACGGCCTGTATCTCTGCCATATTCGCGGTAGCCAGCAAAAGAGTCAGGTTATACCCTGAAAGACCGGTTGGAGCGGTATCGAGCGTTATATTTATCGCCGTCGTGCCGCCTAGATCACCCACTACGCCATCTTCGATAGTTACTTCAGCAGCTGCCGCTACGCTTATCGCCGGGACTAAAGCACAAACTGAGACCACCAAGAGTACAGCCAGTATCGCTTTCATAAATTTCCGCCTCTTTCTTTCTTATTTATCTCGTTTAACTTTTCTCCTCCGCTCACAATTCCCCAAACAGTTGCACGATATCGTCGAAGTCAATCCTACCGTTACCATTGAAGTCAAATTTGGCGATAGATTCATTCGCAGCAATCCATTCCATGAAGTTAAAGAACTGTACAACGTCATCGAAGTCCAATCTACCATTAGCGTTGAGATCCTCATACAGTCCATCTCCATCTGGATCAGTTGGTGGGTTATCGTATCCTGGTAGTGGAACAATTGAGAATACGGTCAGTAATCCTGAATCGATCGAAGGATTAATGGGGCCCCCGGGACCGTCCGGATCCATTTGCGTAACTGCCGCGTTAATGGTACAGTCACCTTCAGCATCTCCTCTAATCGTCAGCTGCGCAAGAATCACGTTCGTCGCACCGTTCTCGACCTGTTTATTCAAATCAATAGCTTTAATCCAGACCGTATCTGCCGGTAGGGAATCCGTAGCATTGAGGCTAGCCCATGCGGGAAATTCTACGGCCAGTATTTCCGCTATATTCGCATTTGATAGCGTAAGAGTCAGGTTATACCCTGAAAGACCGTTTGGAGCGGTATCCAGCGTTAGATTTATCACCGTTGTACCGCCAATATCATCCACAACGCCATCTTCGATGGTTACTTCAGCAGCTGCCGCTACGCTTATCGCCGGGACCAAGGCACAAACTGAAAATAAAAAGAGCACAGCAAGTGGTGCTTTCAGAAAATTTACCCTTTTTCCCATATCTATCTACCTCGTTTACGTTCTCCTCCGCTCACAATTCTCCAAACAGTACCACGATATCGTCGAAGTCTATCCTTCCGTTGCCATTGAAGTCAAAGTTAGCGATAGGCTCATGCTCAGCGATCCATTCCATGAAGTTAAAGAACTGTACAACGTCATCGAAGTCCTTCCTGTCATTAGCGTTGAGATCCTCATACAGTCCATCTTCATCTGGATCGGTGGGTGGATCATCGAATCCGGGAAGTGGGACGACCTCTCCTGGTGTTGGTGTTGGCGATGGTGACGGTGATGGTGATGGCGATGGTGATGGCGATGGTGATGGCGATGGCGACGGTGATGGTGTTGGTGTTGGTGTTAAACAGTCAGTCGTTTCATGCGGGCTATTCGAGACCGGTGACCAGTTTGGCGTCGGAAATGCGTCATCCATCGTTTTGATCGCGAAGTAATAGGTCATGCATTCCTGTAAACCGGTCACGGTGAAGGACTCACTTGATCCCGCTGCTTTCGGTGTTGGTTCTCCTGTCACTTGCGATGCAGTCGCCCAGTTTGCCGCAGTTATCGGTGCGCCTATCCTGTACCGGATATCGTACGCTGTAGCAGTACCGGTGGTACCATCATCGCCCGGTGCAATCCAGCTCAGATCAATAGAGCTGAGCGTTGGATTGGAAGCGGTTAAATCCGTGATCGTCGCGGGTGCTGTCGTATCCATTACTGCAATTATTACCGTCGTATCTCCGGTAACATCACCACGTTCATGCTTGAAATCGTCATTGACGAACGCATCATAGTACCCAGTAAACACTGCAACTTGCTCAGTTGAGCTCGCTTTTACCTGGTAAGTTATGGTCGTTTCATTGGAAAACCAGACTTCAAGCGTTCGCGATGCAGAGTCGTAGGTAACTCGATCCGAAGCTCCGCCGGAATAACTACCGTCAACGTACTCGCAGCCTGGTGGAAGCACCTCTTTTACGCGGCCGGTATCAAGGTAAAATCCGGTCTGAGTCAGAGTCACCGTGAACTGTTCATTGGGCGCAACAGAATCTGGAAGATCGCGAGTCACTCTCGCGAGATTCGCGCCCACCGGTAGTATACCCGACATCGCTGTGAATAGCATTAGCGCTACTAACATCGCTGAGATCAAACCAAGCTTTTTCTTACGTTCGTTTCTTTTTTCGTTCATTTTTTTTCTCACGTTACGTTACCTTTTACCTCCTTTTTTTAACGCTGCATGTAAGCTTACTCTTTACACGCTATTGGTTTAGTACATCGAGGGTATATAAATAAGTTTCTATTTCCCGCTGCCAGCCTGCTCAGGAGTGCCAGATACACTGCCCGCACGTCTGATGCGGGAAAGGAAGGTGGTTGCTGAAGCTGGGAGGCGGCGCGGCGAGCGCTCCGCGTGACCAGCTCTGCGCCTCTAGAAGAAGGAGGATAGCTCTCTCTATTACTGCAGGGATCAAGGACGTGCACGGATATTACGGTGTGAGCTGCCGTGACCGCCCGCTCATGCGGAAGGTCGCTGGGAAAGGGCGAGCAGAGGTCATCAGGAGCCGTTGAGTTGCCGGCACGTTCGTAAAGCACGCTGTCGCCATTCAGAACGTATCTTCAGCTACTATTTCCGCACTGTTCTTGCGCAGGCGGGGAGATACTATCACCTTAGGTTATGATAAATAAATATTGTGAAAGCACGGTCACAATTCTCCAAATAGTTGTATGATATCGTCGAAGTCCATTCTCCCGTTGGCATTGAAGTCGAAACAAGCGATAGGCTCATTCGCTTCGATCCAATCGAGGGATTTAAAGAGCTGTACAATATCATCGAAGTCCTTCTTGCCATTACCGTTGAGATCCTCATACAGTCCATCTCCATCAGGATCGGTTGGTGGAGTATCGTGTCCGGGTAGTGGGATAACCTCTTCCGTTGGTGTTAGGGTCGTTTCACCCGGGCTATTCGAGATCGGCGAGATGTTTGGTACCTCGTCTGCGGTCTTAATCGCGAAGTAATACGTCGTGTTTGGCTGCAACCCGGAGACGGTGAAGGACTCGGTCGAGCCTGCCGGTTTCGGGCCGGGTTCATCAAGAACTTGTGTTGCAGCCGCGAAGTTAGCGGCAGTTATCGGTACACCTATACTGTACCGGATGTCGTACGCTGTAGCAGTACCGGTGGTACCATCATCGCCCGGTGCAGTCCAGCTCAGATCAATGCTGTTGAGGGTTGGATTGGAAGCATTTAAATCCGTAATAGCCGCCGGTGCTATCGTATCCGCGCCTATCCCCGAAAGCGTAGAAGAATCATCCGTGCAGTTCGTCCCGTCAGCGAACAGCGTCGCGGTCTTACTACCCGTCGTGGTCGGGCAGAACTTCACCGTGATCGTCTTCGATGCGCCAGAACCCAGCGAGAAGCTCCCGCTGCCACTCGTGATCGTGAACTGATCCATCTGAGTGCCCGTGAGGGACACGCTCCCGGTCGCGGTACCACCGCCGATATTCGTCAGGGTAAAGGAGTACTCGGAAGAGCACTGGCCCGTCTCTACCGTGCCGAAGTTATAGCTCGCGGGCGCGAGCTCGATGGCCGGTACTGCCTCAACGCCGCCTGAAAGCGTAGAAGAATCATCCGCGCAGTTCGTCCCGTCAGCGAACAGCGTCGCGGTCTTAGTACCCGCCGAGGTCGGGCAGAACTTCAGCTTGATCGTCTTCGATGCGCCAGAGCCCAGCGAGAAGCTCCCGCCGCCACTCGTGATCGTGAACTGATTCGCCAGTGAGCCCG
>JBNGDK010000071.1:0-6454 GCA_049975405.1 Candidatus Methanospirareceae archaeon | reverse complement strand
TCTCGTGCATCGACCTGCCTATTTTATCTATTCAGCATGCCGATATGCTCAATTTATCCATTCGGCATAAAAGCTTTTCGGTTTTTTTTCGCGTTCGCACGAATTCGCAAAAGGTCTTTTATGGGTGCAGAACTATTAGTACTCGGAGGTGATGCGTTAAAAAATGCCATTAAGTGCTCGGAATCGATTGAAGGGCGTCGTGAAAGGGATTGAGAAGGGCGAAGTGGCCTCCACAGTTAAGATCGAGGTCACGGGTCCAGCGGTCATCACCTCGATGATCACCAAGGAGGCGGCCGAGGAGCTTAAGCTGAAGGTCGGCGATACGGTGGAGGCGGTTGTTAAGGCGTCTGAAGTGATGGTCTTTAAGGAATAGATTGAAGGGGTAAGACGGGTTTTGTCATCACACCCCTCTTTTCTCTTTTTTTGACTCCGCACTTCCGCCACACAGCTCACGGAAATAACGCTGCTTTATCGTTTTGCTGGCCTGGAAAGCTCAGGGTAGCGTCCAGGTCATGCACGCAACTGCCGAGATGCTCATTTCGTAGCTTCCGATTCTGTCTGGGAGGAGCGACGGCTCGTGTGGAAGTCGAGGGAAAAGAACTTACTTATGAACTGAACATACCTATTTTAGAAGTGAGCGGAAAAAATGGACGAGTTGAAGGTAAGGGTTCCTGAGGAACTTGAAGAGAAGTTCAAGGAGTTCACGGAATGGGAATCGATGATCCTCGAGTTCATCAGGCTCAAGATCTTCGAGCACGAATTGCAGAAGTCAAAGGCGCTCCAGCGGTTCATGCTCGAGTCGTTAGCCGCGAAGAGCACATTGACACCGGAGGATGCACGCGAACTCAGTGAGAAGATGAAGGCAGGTATGCTCGATGAGCTCAGCGAACTGCAGGTACTGTAAATGCGTGTAGTCGTTGATGCAAATGAGCTTTTCGCAGCCATCATAGCGAAGGGCAAGGAACTGCAAAGCTGGACACTCGATCTCCTCTTTTCAGAAGGTGTTGAATTGATCGCACCATTCAGACTGCTTGCAGAATTAGAGAAGAATAGGGACGAGATCAGGCACAAATATGGCTTCTCACTCCAGGAGTAAGAAGTCTTTGTGAGTATCCTCAAGCTACGAGTCAGATTTATACCTCTGGAGCAATTCTGGGATAAGATTCCCGAAGCGAAACGGCATGCGCCCCATCTGAAAGATGCTGAATATTTCGCCTTGGCCTTGAAGCTCGACTGCCCCTTCTGGTCGAACGAAAAGGCATTTAAGAAACAGACCGAGGTGAAGATTTACGCAACTGCCGAGTTGCTCGCGGTCATTTCATAGCTTTCACCACTTTAAACGGGAGCACAAACGCTCCGCTGATGCTGATAGGAAACTACTTATGGAAACCGGATAAATAGTGGTATAGGTGAGGCGAATGGGTGAGTTCGTGATCAAGATCCCGGATCGATTCAATGTGGACCTGGCAGACCTGGCGAAGGGCGTGGAGGAGTTCGTCAAGTTGCGATTGACGCGTGATCTCATGCTCGAACGGCTTGATGAACTGCTCAAGGACAGTGAATTGACGGAAGAGGAGTGCATTGAACTCGGCAGGATGATCAAGAACGGCCGGTTCGAGAGACTCAAACAACTGGGACTTGTCTGAATGAGATTGGTCGTCGATACGAACGTATTATTCTCATTCTTCAGGCGTGAATCAGTGATGAGACGGTTATTGACGAACTTCGAGCTTCTAGAACCAGTTACCCCTTCGTTCTGCATCGAGGAGCTGAATGAACACAAAGAGCTTATCCGTGCGAAATCTAAACTATCAGACCACGAATTTGAAGAGGTCTTTGACGACCTTTTGGTCTTTGTAAAGGTATTCTCTCTTTCTGATTACAGGACGTTTCTACCAGCGGCTAAGAGGATTTCACCCGATCCTGATGACATTGATTTATTCGCCCTGGCCTTGAAGCTCGACTGCCCCATCTGGTCGAACGAGAAAGCATTCAAGAACCAGTCTGAGGTAAGGATATACTCAACCCCCGAGTTGCTCGCGGTCATTTCGTAGCTCCAGCAGCTTCTTTAATATCGTGTTGTTGCGATCCCATTTGCCTGAAATTATCCTCTTCATGAAAACTATTTATGTCTCTGCAGCCAAAGAGCATAAAGAGTACCAATGGCGGAATTCAAAGTGGTCATACCGGAAGATTTGAAGCGCGAGATGGACCGTGCCCCGTTCATTAATTTGTCTGAAGTGGCACGAGCCGCTATACGTGCACAGGTCACGAAGGTAGCGCGTCTCAAAGCAATCGCTGCGAGAAGCAAGTTATCCGAGCAGGATGCCCTGGAGCTGGGTGCTGAGATAACGAAAGGCTTGCACGCACGATACAAGGAGCTGTATCCCGAGTTGCAGTAATCTGGAACAATGCTACTGATAGTGGATGCTAACGTGCTTATTTCTGCACTCAAACTTTCAGTGGTGTCTCGTCCATCTACCTACGGTTTCAATCGCCGTGCCTCTTCGACTATTTCTTCACTGAGCCAAACGCCCTTACGCTTGAGCTGCTGAATGAACTCCTCGAGTTCGCCATCTAGCACGCCACGCTGCAAACCCGCGTGAATTAGAGCAAGAGTGCCCGCGACATTTAAGCCCAGCGATTTTGCCAACTCGCGAGGTATCTTTTCATCAAGAAGCAGCAATTCGGCATTCAGCTCTTTCGCGAGAATGATCGCTTCAGCCTCACCCAGATCAAGTTCTGTAGCCAGGATAGCCACACCCAATTCGTGGACTCTTCGCACCTTTATCCAGTCAGCGCGTGCAACTATTTCAGCTCCTGGTTTACCCTTGCCCCGTACCACGATCTCCCGCTGTACCTCCTCCGGTATGACTAATTCCCCGAAGAGCGCCTTTAAGAGTGGTAACTGCGAGATTTTGGCCAGGGCAATAAGCGGACCAGCGTTTGAAACAACGATCATAGCAGCTCTCTAAGCGTCTCAATATCCTCTTCAAGATCCTCGGGATAGTACTGGATCGGTATTCTCTTAGCCGCCAAAATATCGTTCATCTCCCATCTCGAAACGCCGGCGAGCTCAGCAGCCTTGCCGAGCGAGATACGTCCCTTTTCATATAAAGCAACAGCGATTAGTTCTCGTATCACCTTCGGGAGCTCCTTCTCCCTCACCTTAAAGATGTGGATGACGTCTCTCGGAAGTTCTACTGGGATGGTTTCCATCGCACTCACCCTCTTGTTATACAAATATTATGTCACCTGCAAACCTTAAGTATTTCGACCTTCTCCACATTACTCCTTCGCTGCTCTAGTCCACCGCGACCGTCAAGATCGAGATCACTGACTCGCAACGATCACTTCGATGAGCATGAATGCGGCGGAAGAGCTCAAGAGCGCTTACGACTGGGGCAGGAATGGCAGGCAACGTGAGTGAGTGCAGTCTATGTGACTGGTTGTTGATGCTCTTCCCTCACCGATCTCCTCGAGCATACCTTTTTATATACCAATTGATATACCTATTGTTAGGGGGTGGTAACATATGACGACTAAGATCTACGTGCGAGGGCGCACGAAGGTAGGAAGTGGCGCCAAGCAGCCGATGTTCAGGGTCGTTGCTGTCACCAGAGCTGGTGATGAGGCGCACCTGAAGATCGAGGGGACCCACTTCAGAAAGACCGAGCTTGAGCAGATCGCGAAGGATGTGGGTGCCGAGCTGGTCTATCTCCATGCAGTGCCCGAAGAAGAACGAGGCTCTATGAAGGAGGAGTGATGGGGGTTTGGGATTACACCCTATTTCTCATGAGCTGATGAACCAGACAGAATGGAACCCTTGAGCGAAGCGAGAATCTTTGAGGCGGCGGTAGAGCTTATGCTCCGGGTTGACCGGTGCATCACCATCCAGTTTATCGCGGGCTCTATCGCCATACAATTCCCCACCACACGGAAACTGGCCGACTAT
The DNA here is from genome assembly GCA_049975405.1 of Candidatus Methanospirareceae archaeon. GTDB lineage: Archaea > Halobacteriota > Syntropharchaeia > Alkanophagales > Methanospirareceae > JACGMN01. The sequence goes on along the minus strand of JBNGDK010000071.1, from coordinate 2,499 downwards.
CTCCAGGTGCCGCACTACTACATACTTCCCTATTTTGCCATGATGGAGAAGGATGGCCTGATCACCAGGGTCGAACGCGTGGGGATCTCAACGACGCTGAAGGGGACCCGGAAATTGATCGAGCACGTAGCGATCAGGTATAAGGATGAGATCGAAGAACTGCTTGGCCGCGAGCTCTTTAATGACCTGCAGCAGAGGCTTGAAATGGCAGAATCAGCACATGAGCCTGTTCCAGAGTGACGAGCGGGTACCGATTTAGCAGCATTAAGCAGATCTGATGATGGTACCGACCTTCTCCCTGCGAAGCGCTCGGGTAAGTGTGCCGGGTTTATGGCCATTGACGATCTTTACGTCACGGACGTTATGCGCATCCCGGAGCAGCTCAATGACCTTACGCTCCAACACGAGGTCTTCCAGATCCATTTCCAGGAGTTCCTCCGCGGTAACCTCCTCGATGAGTTCGGCACCAGGGTTTTTAAACGGTTCTTCGGTATACAACCCGTCCACGTTCTTCATAAGGATGCAATTCTTCGCGCCCAGCACTTCGGCCATAAGGAACGCACCCGTATCGGTTCGATGTGGTGGAATCATCCCGATCTCAGGCGGGTGCTCATACAGGCCATAGGGCGGGGTTCCATGGATGACCGGGAGGATATCCATCGCAAGGAGCATGGTTATCTCAAGCAGATCAGCAACATGGATCCGCAGTGCGTTGTACTTTGAGAGCAGAACCGCCAGCATGATCGCGTTCTGCTCACTGATCTTGCCCGCAAGCTCAGCTAGCACACCGGTTGGCATGCCCAGATCGAGCCCGATATCAAGGATGTGTCGAACCCGTACACCGCCGCCGGTGACGACGAGCAGTTCATGCTGCTTCGAGAGCGCACCGATCTCCTCGACCAGCGGAAGAACGACCGGCGCACCATAATCAATGATCCCGTGACCACCGATCTTGACGATATTGAGCTGCGGCGCAATCCTTATCTGTTCACGGTTCTCATACCGTTTCAGCAGCCCTTTTCTGACCAGGCTCTCGCCTTTCAGTTTCGATTCCAGCTCATGCCGGCCTTTCATACTTACTAACCTGCTGTTCTGCTCTTATAAGGTTCTTCTCCCGCGGTGGAAAGGAGCAGGAACTATAAGCACTGCGGATTCCGCTCCTGGCACAAGCGCTTGTGTGTTGCATTCCGAACCGCGGTGCCAGGAAAAATGGGTGTGGGGCGCAGAGCTGGCGCCCCATACAGCGCTCTACGGGCGCATCTGGGGGAGATACATCCAGAGGGAAGAGGGCGTGTACCCGCGGCTGCTTGATATGCAAATTTATACCGTTCGGTATAAAAAAGGTTCGGTTGCGTGCTTACGTACGTACGTACTGTGCGGGCGGGCACCTTAGCTCGAAAGAATCGAAAGAAAGAGAGAAAAAAAGAAGGAGAACGAAACAAAAAACTCATTCCCCTTCCTGTTTGCTTCGCCCGCTCAGTTGGGTTGTTTCCGATGCGTGAGATACGCGATGGCTAACAAGCCCGCAATTGCGACTATCGCTTCGAATCCCGGCTCTTCCGGCGTTGGAGTAGGCGCTGTCGTCGGTGCAGGTGTTGCTGTTGGGGCCGGTGTGGGCGTTGCCGCGCCGGGTTCCATCTCCACGATGTCCTGAAGTTCAGCAGGGACCTCGCCGCTGCCCTCGGGTGGCGCGATGGGTGGCTGTCCGTTCTCCGTAAAGATCTGCTGGCCTGATTCGCCAATGACGAATTTCACGAACGCCAGTCCCCCTTCCGGATTATCAGCAACCGATGGTACGGTTATCCCGTACACGACCGGTTTGCCGGTCTGGACGCTTCCCGATGTAAGCTCAACCTGTACCTTCTTGTAGGTATCCGCATGTGCTACCGAGCTCAGATCGACGCCCAGCGGCAAATCGACGAACTCGAGATTGTGCTGCACGGCGACGCTCCGGTACTCGAAGGCATAGTCCAGCCCACCTTCTTCAACAAAGGCTACCAACTCGACCGACTTCGGGCGTATATCTACCTTCTCAGTGTTCGGCTGCAGATCCTCGGGCGTTGTTATATGATAGGTCCCGTCTGCTTCCTCAGTGACCGTGATTGCGGTATGCTCAAGGATGAGTTCATCGAAGATCTGGTCATCGCCGTATTCGAGCTCTGCAAGCTGGAAGACCATGACTGATCGATAGCCACAGGGGTCATCGTTCGGATTCGAGAACCCGAAGACCACACCATCACGCCGCAGGATCTCGTACCAGTTCTCCGGCGTTATCTCATCTGCGTACATGCTCATCTCTGGATTGTATGCCAGCACCACATCATTGGTCGCGAACCGCACGTACCAGTCTGCGTAGTCAGGGTACATCATGTCAGGTATTAAGGAATAATCAGCGGATGCGAGCACATCACCATTCTTCCCGATCTCCGTGATCTGCTGCACGCAGGCGACACTGCCCATTGACTCACGCTGAACATCGATCTCGGGATGCAGTGCCTC
>JBNGDK010000070.1:0-6534 GCA_049975405.1 Candidatus Methanospirareceae archaeon | reverse complement strand
TGCTTTTCTAATTCCAGCACATGGCGCACGGGATTAGAAGGCAGCACCGCGGTAGCTAACAGTACCTGGGTAGCGAGTGCCGGGTTCTTGCCAAAACATCTCCACGACTCCAAAATTCCCTGTATTCCCATTTTTTCTTCCTCCTCTTTTTTATATGTCCGGAGACATCCCCGTTACCTTCAGCTTTTTATCCTCCCCTGAGGTTTCTGCATGCTCTCGATCATCGATTTACCACGCTCAGCTAGTCGGTAGCATGTCGAACCACCGTGCTCTACCTGCTCCACCACGCCTTGTTTGAGCAGGGCATCTGACTCCTTGAACCAGCAGCCCTTCCCCCGCAGTCCCTTGAGGACATTTTTGAGATCGATCCCCGTGTCCCGAGAAACCGCTTCAGGATGCGACGCCTTCGGGTACGTACTATACAGATACATCAGAATCTCACTCCTCACACGACTCCGTCTCAGAGACGGGGGTGCATCCACCGATGTTTTTACACCCGCTTCTTCTTCTTCTTTCATCCTTCTTCATCACCACCATCCATCCGTTTTCTAATATACATATACACCTGCATATATAAGTACGTATGTAGAGTATAAAAGCTTTTCGGTTTTTACTTATATAAATAGTTTTTGGGTGAGGAAGGTATATAGAGGAAGTTAGAAGGATGATACTCTACTCTTTAAAAAGCACCTAAAATAGGGATAACGCACAATCTAAGCCTTCTGCAGGCTCTCTACTAATGCTTTCCCACGCTCTGATAGCCGATAATAGGTGGCATCCCCACGTTCTATCTTCTCCACAATCCCCTGTTTGAGAAGAGAACTTGACTCATCAAATCTGCTGCTCATCCCTCTCAATCCACCGAGGATGTTCGTAGAATCTATTCCCGTGTTCCTGGAAATCTCCGCGGGATAGGAGGCCTGGGGATAAATTTTATACAGATACATCAGAATCTCAGTCCTCACTCTGCTCCTTCTGAGCGCGCGCAGTATCTCCTCAAACCCCACTTCTGCGCTCATTTCGTTTGCTGTTCCACGACCAGTTTTGTAAGTTTATCGGTCAAATTCTTCACCGTGAACGGTTTCCAGAGGTAGCCATCTGCCCCGGCCTTCATCGCCGCGTCCCGGTACTCAGGCGCGCCCAATGCGGAGATTGCGAGGATCGTTGCCTTTGGGTCATACTTTTTTATCTCCTCGATCGCCTGGATTCCATCCATCACTTCCATCACCAGGTCCATGGTCACGATGTCAGGCTTCAATGCTTTGTACTTCTCTACCGCTTCCTCGCCGTTAACCGCCATGCCCACCACTTCATAGTCGCTCCCCTGCTCTTCTAACATCTCAACCAGCATCTCGCGCATATAGGGCGCATCTTCCACAATCAATATCCTCTTCTTCATCTCATTCACTCCTTCTTAGTTATCTCTCGCTTTGGCAACGTAAAGAAGAATTTTGACCCTTTTCCCAGTTCACTGGTCGCCCATACCCTACCACCGTGCAGCTTGACGTACTCCTTGACGATGGACAATCCCAGACCCAGCCCTCCGGACTTCCTCGTCAGCGAGGTGTCAATCATGTAGAACCGCTCAAAGATCTTTGGCAGATGTTCGGCTGGAATCCCGGGCCCCGTGTCGGCGACGCACGCACGGATATCTTCTCCCCTATCCTCAACGACAATATCGATTCTTCCCCCTTCCGGCGTGTATCGGATCGCATTTGAGATCAGGTTAGTAAAAATGGTATACAGCTTCTGCTCATCTGCCAGGATTGCTATCGGGGGGATGAAGGTGGCGATTCCCTGTTTTTTCGCCTCCGCTGCCGGTTCAAGATTCCTAACCGCCTTCTCTACAACGTCGCGTACCGCTAACTCCGCAAGAGTCAGTTCCACCTTCTTACCGTCAATACGGGCGAGTTCCAACATATGATTAATCCGTTCCTCAAGTTCTCGTGCGCTCTTCTCTATAATAGCAATATATCGTTTCTCCCTATCAGTAAGTTTGGGCTCCAGCATACTGGCATAGCCGATAATCGGCGCAAGCGGGGACCGCATCTCATGATAGGCAACGCTGAGGAATTCACGCTTCATCATGTCCAGCTCCGTGAGTCGTTCACACGTCTCTCGCAGCTTATTCTCCTTCTGCTTTAGTTCTGTTATATCGAGCAATGAGGCAATGCACCTGTTCTCCCTTGGAACCGGTTCTATACTCGCATTCACGTACTTTATTGCCCCCTCACGGCTCATCAACTTGAAGAACCAGCATGCTGCGGCGCCTCCTTTTCGCCTTTCATCGCAATAATTCCGCACCATGTCCAGGTCACCCTCAGCAATGAGATCACTCCACTTTTTACCCACGAGCTCTTCCCTTGAATACCCACTCAGCGCCTCAAATTCTGTATTGACAAATGAGATGGTATTATCTTCCTCAATCACACATAAGGGAGTGAGCGTGTGCTCGAAGATTACCCGATACCGCTCTTTTGCTGCCTTTAACTCCTCCTCAATCCGTTTCCGCGCAGTAATGTCGCGGAATATCGTTAGTTTTAAGAAGGTGTCATCACTATCCTTCAGCGGTGTTTCGATGAGGTCATAGGTTTTGTTCTTCCTCCGAGAATGCCACTCCCACCGTACCGTCTTGCCGCTCAGTACCTCTGGATTCTTGCACCGCGGACAGGGCTCATCACGGTTATGAAACGCGGTATAGCAAATACCACCGACCCGGTCGCCAAACTCATCAATCAGAACCTTGTTCATAAACTCCACTTTGTAGTCTTTCGAGACAATGTACACGCCGTCAACCATATTCTCAAAGATTAAAGTCAAGTTATCTCGCTCCTCTTCTATTTCCCGCTCCAGTTCCACTTCTTTGGTGATGTCTCTGCTCACGCGCACCGTCCCGATCGGCTCGCCATTTTTGTTTCTTAACAATGCGGATGACATACTGATGTGTACCGGTTTTTTATCCTTGCTCAACACGATTGTCCGGTAATTTTTCAGCGCTCCATCTCGCAGCACGCGCGCCATTATTCTATCCGCTTCCTCAGGGTCAGCAAAGAATTTCGTGTTGCTTTCTCCGATCACCTCGGCTGCGGTATAACCCATGTAGCCTTCCGCCGCTTTGTTCCAGGAACGCACTATGCCCTCCATGTCCACCACGACAATCGCATCCGCAGAACTCTTGATGATCTCGTCCAGATAATCTTTCGTCTCTTTCAGCTCCACATCCATTTGTGCCCTTTTCTCGCTTATCAGCCCGACAATATATGCCACCACCAAAAGAATCGCACTCCGTTCTAACACATCGATTGAGATCGGGGCCAGCGAATAATACGTTGCCAGGATATAGGCCGCAGTGAGAAATAGAGCGACGTAAATAGCCTTCTTACCGTACCACACACCAGCTAAAATGACCGGAATATAGAAGAGATGAGGATAAACCCTCGTTTCGCCTTTGAAGATATTGAGATAAAAAGCCAGGAGTGCACACGCTATAGCGAACGACAATATGAGGACTCCTTTTACCGTTAGCTTCTTCATTATTCTTCTCCCGGTATCTCACCATAATTTCTCTTCTTGTTATTTATACGTAGAGCGGTTGTGAGATAGCCGCATGTGCCGAATCCCTTCGTATAATGTTCTCAACGACAACGGTCTCGCTGATATTATTTACTGTTTGCTATGAAGCTGTAGGTACTAGTAGAACATACCTACAAAAAAACCTTCCTCTTTATTCTGCTTTATCTCGCTGGTTCAGGCATTCTTCAGGCAGTGGTGATTGCCCATATCACAGAACTTCGCACGGTCTATGGCCACCACGTGGTTGATCGGTTGGTTCTATCCACCATATTTAGCCGGCCCTGCACGCTCATCCGTTCCACCGTCGTCCTGTCGAAGATCAGCGGGGACTGAAGGGGTGACGGAGGAGCGGAAATGGAAAAGTATATATAGGGGCAGAAGCAACCCATCTTTTGATGGTGGTGAACCCCGTGGTATATATGAAGGCGGTGACACCGCGGGGTCGCCGCAGGTGGTTGGGAGAAGATACGGATGCCACTAAAAGAATCATTCGAACGGTGGGTGGTGGATGGCCGTACTTTGCTCGCGATACTTCTGCTCGCTCTGCTCTGGCGGTACGCAAGCCACCGGCCCGCGATTGCTCCCTGGGAGAGCAGCATCTCGGGCAGTGCACTCATCATTTTCGGCTGGCTCATCTTCGCGTATCTCTACCGCCTCTCACGCAAAGAGACGAGCTGGCTCGTCTCGAATAGAATGTTCCAGGGCCTTGCGGTGAGCTTGGCGGCTATCAATATCTACGTGCTCGTGTACTATGGCATGACCTGGTCGGGCTTGCTCCACGTCGAACTTGGGGTGCCGTACGATAGCCTTCTGCACGATGTACGGTACGTGATGCTCGTGCTCTGTTATTGTAGCCTGATATGGGCGGCACGGTACCTGAAGAAGATGCATGATAATTACCTGCTACTCACCGAGGAAGTGCCCACGATGCGCAAAGGCGCGATACGAGCGGCACTGTTCAGAATTCTCACCGATGAGCGGACCGCGATTGTAATCATCGCGATCGTCTTCTTCTGGCGCGCGTTCGTCAGCCTTGACCAGGCGATCGTCCTCTGGGAGAGTATGGTCTCAGGCGTGGCGCTCTTCATCCTCGGTTGGGTGCTCCTCGGTTATCTGAGCTCCCTGGCCAGGCGCGTAATCAGCAGACCGACCATGGTGAAGATTTACCACGGGATTGCCGTTGCGCTCCTCGCGATCAACCTGTACGTGCTCGTGTACTACGGGATGAGATGGTACCTTTTACTGCTCGTGGGTGAGGGGATCCTGCAACCACTCGATTTTGTCTTCCGCGACATCAGCTACTTCGTCTTCGTGATCTTTTACACTTCCGCACTGGTGCTCTCTAAGTGGCTCGAGAAGGCGGCCGTAGAGTGTGAATTCCTCATCAAGAAGGAAGAGGCAAAGTAAGCACGAGCCCACTCCAGGCGTAGCTGCTGGTACCCGGGTGCAGTGGGGAAGAAACTCCACCCTGTTCGGAGCTTTGATCGCGGCGCTTATCTTTCGTTTCCGCCGATCTGGCCGAATGAGGCCCTCAGCCAGAGGACTATGTATGGGTGAACTGGTAGCGAACGTGATTGAGGATGGACGAATCGTGGTGGGTCTACCGGGCATGGCACTGGTATGGCGCGTGCTCGTGAGCCTCGACCGGACAGAATCGCTCTGGGAATCGATCTGTTCGGGCCTTTCTCTCTTCCTGCTAGGCTGGATCTGTTTTGGCTATACCCATGCCCTGTCCCGTCAACCGACGCGCTGGCCGGTCTCAACGAAGCTCTTTCAGCGGATCAGCCTCGGTCTTCTCGTCCTGAATGGGTATCTCCTCATGTACTACGGGCTGCGGTGGGCAGGCTTACTGCACATGGAGGCGTACCTGCCCCAGGACTTCATCGTTCGCGACATACGATACCTCACGTTCGTGCTGACCTACTCCGCGATCCTGTGGTCGATAAAGTACCTGAAGCAGATGCAGGAGGGATATCGGTTTCTCGTTTCACCCTCGAAGCTCGCGGATCGGAGCATAGGAAAAAGGATATTCAAAACGATAATTGATGAACGGACACTGTTGGTGCTGATCGGGCTCGCCTTCCTCTGGCGAACGGTCATCCGCTTTGACTATACGCTGACCATCGGGGAGAGTATGGCCTCGGGCGTTGCACTCCTGATTATCGGCTGGTTTCTTCTCGGGTATATGTGCGCCTTAGTCGTGGAAACGCGAGCCCGCGTAGCGCTGTGCATGCTCATTCAGGGGCTCACCTTCGCCCTCGGCACCTTGAACGTCTACGTGCTCCTCTACTACAGCATGATCTGGTATCGCCTCGTGACGGCGGAAGGTTTCAGGGAAGCGCTCGCACCACTCGATTCACTCTTCGGCGATCTCGGGTTCTTCTCGTTCGTGCTCTTTTATTTCACCGCGATGCTGATCGCAAAGTCCCTGGAGAAGGCGAGTAGCGATTATATCGTGCCGCTTGGAACTCCTGCCGCAGGTTTAGCCACAGGGTGAACCCATAAAAAGTCTCGGTGCTCTCCGCGCACACATCAGCAGACGGCGACGATTAAAGTCCGCCCATACTGTAAACCAGTGCGAGGATGTATGCGGCCACGCCGCAGGCGAGGAGGAGAATCGCGAGGAAGAGCCCGAGGTACAGACCCAACTTCTCCACCTCAATGCCAGGGCAGTGCGTCTTGATGGCCTCTACCGCCCTCGGTTCATAGGCATCGAAACTGAGCATGATCCGCATGGCATCCGCTGGACGTTTCATGAAGCACTTCAGCGCACCGATAAATTTACCCCCCATTCTGCCGCGCCTCCATCTCTACCCCGGTGGTGACACAGGCGTCACCCTCTCCCCCTGGTTCACCGATGTTCACTATCTAGGGGCTTTCATTATATAAAACTTTCGACTTTCTTGTGGTGTATAAAGTATAACTTCTCCCAAATCCCCCCTCCCATTGGACAGGATGGGA
>JBNGDK010000069.1:2990-6861 GCA_049975405.1 Candidatus Methanospirareceae archaeon | reverse complement strand
GCTACACCCAGCAGGATCAATGCCACGCTATAATTATCCGAATGGATCCACCCCAACTGATACTCCTGCCAGCTCACCGAAAAAAGGGATCTTTCTTTGCACAGGTTTTCCCCCGCAGTGTTTGTTGGTATCCACGAAGAAGAATCCGGGTTCTATCTTTATTTGCCCTTTTCTTTCGAGAAAAGGGCTCTTTCTTAGTACGTTTTCTTTCTCTGAAAGAAAATGTGTGAAAGAAAGTGTTGTTCGAAGAGCATCGTACGTGTGTCTCTAAGTTCACCTATTCCTTGGTGCAGTTAAATTTTCCGCCTTATACGCTTTCACCTTGATCGCCCTTTTCTTCATCCCGGCCGTCGGACGGTGCCAGCAACGAAGGTGGAGAATGGATGATAGTGCCGTGGAAACAAACGTTCATATTGTTGTTACGGTATCATAATAACCCTAAACAGTTAAGTACTTGCTACGAAATCCTATTTACATAAAACACGGACTAAGACAAACTTCGTCCAGTGGTATGTGTTTATCGCAAGCTATTTTCAATGCTGTCGTTGGAGCATCTTTAAAATAAGCATGTTCTACATGTTTCCCGAGATCTTTTACTGCTTCAACCGCTTCAGCAAAGTCGCCATCACCACTCACCACTATTGCTACGTCGTATATATCACTATAAGCGTATTTAAGCATATCAACAGCCATAAAAATGTCAACCCCCTTTTCGATAAAAGTGTTACCACGAGGTTCCAGTCTCCCCAAACGGAGTTGGAGATAAGGCGTGGTCATTAAAGCTGAAAAGAATTTCTGTTGCGATATGTATTTCTCTTCAGGAACCATCTCTTTATTGTACGGCGCATTATAGTAGTATATTCGGATAAGCTTGCGACGTGACCCACAGAGCAGTTGCCCAAACGAGTAAAAATTTATATCTGTTCGCCTGATGTACTCTTTTAGGCCGTGATAAAAATTGCTACCATCAACAAAAACAGCTACTCTATCCATAAGATACCTTGAAGGGATTATAACCTGCCATTGGGGTTAGCAATGGCAGGGTTGTTATTACTCAAACTAAAGAGTAGAGTATATAAAAGCTTTTCGGTTTTCATCGGTTTCTATCGGCGGCAGATCCACGAAAGCGATTCCTGCGGGGGTTGAGAGCGAGCGCCGAACTGGAGGACTTCGACGGCGAATCGTGCCTGATACCGCTCTTCGATGCGCTGACGATCCTCAAGAATTTAGATTGGGCAACCGGCCAAACGATGTTCCGCCATGGCGCCGGTCTGACCACCGTGGTCGCCGGTGAAGACGCTAACCAGGAGCAGATCGATACGATCGACGAGGTCGTGACTGAGATCAACAGCAAGACGGTAATCACGCTCCCGCCCGGGTGCAAGGTCGAGACGCACCGACCTGGCGCGCTCGATCCCGAGAAGTTCTACAATGTCATCTGCAACCAGATCGCCGGCGGCGCGAACATCCCGGTCTCTATCCTGCTCGGCGCGCAGAAGGGCGCGGTCGAAGCGGCCTCGAAGGACCGCAAAGATTACGCGGATATGCTCTTAACGCTCCAGAAAACCGTGCTCGCGCCTGCACTTACCGAGATCGTGAAGCGGTTCCAGGCAAGCGGGCAGCTGCCCCAAAAGGAGTTCAGTATCAACTGGTCTCCGCCCGGTATCTTCCTCATTGATTTCGCCCGCGGGCGTCTGTACGACGCACGCGCGGAGACGGAAAGGGCGAAGGCCGAACGCGAACGCGCGCAGGCAGAGCTCATCCGCGCGCAGGCGGCGGCGCTGAAAGCGGGTGAAGAAGAAGGCGAAGAAGAAGAGCAAAAGGAGGCGAGCACGACCGAATGACACTTTTCGCGCTCCTCTCCGCGTCCAGGGTCCGCCTGCGTTGGAACTACCTGTGGCGACACGTGCGCTGGGCCTTCCAGTCGTTCATTTTGCGCAGGTACATTGGTCGTCAGCGGTACCATATCGCAGAGCTTGAAGACGTCGATCCTGAAGCGGTCTTCCGCGAGCTCGTGCTGCTCGGCTACCAGCCCAACTACTTCGCGTATTGCGATCCCGGCGAGCTCTACAACCTGCGGCGGTTGCGGTTCCGCCACGGCAAGCTCTGGCAGGATCACGTGCGCGTGTTCCCCGACGAAGTGCGTGGGCATTCCGAGATCAGCTACGAAGAGGATGCAGCGCGGCACGCGCGGGCCACTACGATCGAGGCACTGCCAGTCTTCACGCAACAGGCGCTTTGCTGGGCGATTCAGAACGTTCGCCTCAACGCAACAAAGGAACCATGACAGAATCCATTCAAGATTGGGACGAGCCATACGAACCAGAAAAATGCACGAACGAGCAGCTCGCAGACGATTGGCGGCTCTTCGTTGCCGCAGTTGCAAATATCGACGATGGCCTGTCCGATCTCACTTACGCATGGGTCTACTATAAAGCAGCTGCCTGCGCACGCGAGATTGCCCGCCGTGTTCGCAGCGGCAAGATGCAGTTTACGGTCAGCAAGCAGAAGAGCGCTGCGTACCAGAAGCTCTGGCGCGGGGTGGCAAGCAGGTTAAAGGCCTGGCAGATCGCCGTGCTCACCGAAGGCGAAGGCGAGGAAGTCGAAGAGGATCTTCTGCAACCGCCCGGCGCAGATGCGTTCGCCCCACCGGAGAGAGAGCTCCTGCCGGAGAGGCATGTTGGGGTTGAGAACGCGACGGGTAGCGCGACATGATCTACTTCACATGCTCACCTACGACGAGCAGCGTAAAGACTTCATCACGGTGTCAAACAAACAATTCCAGCAATTTCATCTTCACCGCACCCAATTTCTCCACGTTCAACTGCGCAACAACCTTTGCGATCATCGATTTTTCAACCGTGAATATAGAATCAACCTTCACATAACTTTCAACCTCTAAAAACCCATTCGTCACGTCTTTATTAGTTATTTTTATCGCCCACTCTTTCTTAGGTTTAGACGTTATCCGCAATACAACAATATCCAAAAATCTTTTATTGTAGCTGGAATTGCTTATTATAAGCGCCGGTCGGTACTTTGAGTTCTTCAAATCACTAAAAGAAAAATCTATCAGAACGATGGATCCCTGCTCCAGTTCATTCTTCTGCAAGCTTTTTCGCAGCATAATCTTTCCAGATATCGTCCGAATTCTCCCAGTCTATCTCCACCTTCACCTTCTGGAAAATAATTCTGCCATCATCTGCTGATACTGCCAGATAATCACCCTTCGCTATCCCAAGCTCTTCTCGTATCCCTTTCGGCAACGTTATCAGCCCCTTTGATGATACCTTTACCAGCATCTTATTCGCACTCACCTCGTTCGTTTGTTATTTTATATCTTAGATTCTAAGTATATAAGCCTCACCGCGTGCCCACGGTTATAAACGACATATCACAATCTTGAAGCTCTCCGTAATCCGTCGTTGCGTGATACCGGCCCCTCGTCTTCACCAGTAAATCCGACAGCCCGGGTTCGAAGATCGGTGATTCTCCACGGTTCAGCGCTGCGACCCGCTCGTGGTCAAAATCCACAAAAGTGACGTCGTTGCCAAGCTCAGCTAAACCCGCTCCGGTTACAGTACCGACGTAGCCACTGCCGATAATGCCAAAGTTCATGTCTCGGCTTGGCATACGCATGCATCTCCTAACTTCTTCACGGGCATATAAAACGTGCGGTGGGTTTTAGTGATTTTCTCCACTGTAGCTAGAAGCAGGTAAAACCGTCAACATACTCCTCGTTACCCATCTCCACCCAACTCCTTCGTAGGCGGTTCGCAGCATCGCCGCTAAGAGCACGAGCACCACACCCACAAACAGCACGTCGGTATTCGCAATACCGTGCCAAAACCTTTTCTCTGTGGGGCTTCCA
>JBNGDK010000069.1:0-2980 GCA_049975405.1 Candidatus Methanospirareceae archaeon | reverse complement strand
GCCCCACGTCCCCGAAAACCCTGAAAGGGTTTAAAGAAAAGCTTTAGTAAAAGAACTATTTAGAATCTTTCTTAGCTCAGGTTCTTTCGGTGAAAGAAAGTGTTTTGATAAAGTCTTTTCAGCACAAAGACATCATGTTACGGTATCTAACAGGTGAAAATATCGCTCTCTGCTCATCCCCGCAGTTCGCATATTCGTCCGGATGTGCGTCACCGGCACGCGTTTTGGACTGCTTTTAATGACGAGCGGTCGTTTCACACCTCTTTTCGTCATGATGATGTGATCCCCTTTTCTTCTGACCACGGAGAATCCATCAGCCTCAAAGATCTTGATCAATAGGGTAAAGGGGATGGGTGTTAGCTTTCTGCTCATCAATTACGGCTCATTCGTTCAGTTCAACATGATACAGCTAAGTGTTCTCGGAGCACTGGCTCTTCGGGTACCCACAGACCTTCTGCTTTCACAAACCCCGACTCCTCCAGGACCTCTTCCAACGTGCCGAGAGCTTCGCACTCTTCCAAAAACGCCGACAACGCTTCCTTAAACGATTCTTTCGCGCTCTCGATATCATCCCCGAAGCTCGAAAGCTCCAGCTCGGGACAAAGCGCGACGTAAACGTCCCCCTCTCTAAAGATCCGTACCTCCACTGAGATCATAGGCATACTTCAAACTCGTACTCGCGGTTATTTAAGTTTTTTAGTTCATTCTGAATGAAACGGATTGGCCTTTCCTAGTTTCTTCATCCGCTCTACCTTCTTCCTCTCGTGCTCCCCCTTATCTTCTTCCGCTTCTTCCCTCTCCCTTTATCCGCCGAACGCCCCGCCCTTTTCCTTCCAGAAAAGGGCTCTTTCTTAGTACGTCCCTTCTGTAGTGTCTCCCCTTTATCCGCTCTTTTCCGCGGCGAAGCGCGGAAAATACCCTTTCTTAGGGCAGGTTCTCTTCCGCAGAAAGTTCTTTTGCTAAAAAATCATTTTTAGCACCCCCTTTATCCGTCCTTTTCCGCTGCGAAGCGCGGAAAATACCCTTTCTTAGGGCAGGTTCTTTCGATGAAAGAAAGTGCTGCTTAAACGCGTTAGGGTTCTGCGCATACGTAGTGACCCTGAATGTCCCGGCGAAAAAGCGATGCTGAAACGGATGCGCGGGTCGTTCACCGGACGGACAGCCGCGGTAAAAACCGCACCGTGACCGCGGCACCCAGCATCACCAAGAAGAAGACCATCGCGATCACACCTGAAGCGTATGACGAGCTGACCCGGCGTGCAGAAAACGCAGGAACCGATCGTAAAACGTTCGCATCTCATGCTATCCTCGACCCTACCACAAACCAGGACTCACACGAGAACCAAACACCACCGAATTTGGAAGATCAGATTGATCGCATTCTTCAGCTCGGTGTGGACAAGCTCGAAAAGGATTTCCAGAACGGGAGCATCAAGCTCACCGTTGTGGATCTTGAGCGGCTTGACCGAATAAAAAGCCATCGGGAAGATCGGAAGCCGGCGACCAGCAACGAGCCCGACGTCCTGGCAAGATGGAACGTGCTGAAGCGCCGCCGTTACGATTCGGCCGGAGGTACAGCATAGCAAGAATGACACTGAGGAAGCTCGAGCTCACTAATCTTCACACCGGTGAACAGCTCACGTATGACCTCTTCCAGTTCGCACGTGCGATCCTGGATTACCCCCTGCTACAGGAAGATCCGCACCATGCATGGTGCACCGAGCTGGACAGGCGGCATAAACGCTCGCTCTGGCTTGAGCCACGTCATACCTTCAAGTCCACGGTCTTCACCAAAGCCTATCCCATCTGGCGGCTCTTCCGTGAGCCTGACCTCAGGATACTGATCGTTAATGCGACCGCGGAAAACGCCGAGGCGTTCGCGTTCTGCGACCCCTCGCTCGGGGCCCCCCTTTTGATTCGCCCGTTTCCCTCAGGAAACGGGCTCTTTCTTAGTACGTTTTCTTTCTTGTAGAAAGAAAATGTGTCGAGGCGAATGCGCTCGGCAAGACCAAATCAGACCACACCCACTGCAGCTTCGAGCGCGTGCTCCATGAGCGGCAGCAGGAAGCCGGAGTCACCGTGCCCTACAAATTCGTCTGGCATAACACGAACAAAAGAGCCAGGATCGAGAGTATCGAGCCGCATTACACCAACGGGCAGTTAACGTTCCTGAAGTCCTGGAACCAAACCTATCCCCTGCTCGTGGAGCAGTTGCTCCAGTTCCCGCTCGCAGCTCATGACGACGGGCCTGACGCACTCGCCGGCGCTATCAACCTGATACAAAAAACCAAAAAAGCTGAAAAACCGGTTCTTATCCCCCGTGCGCAGTAACGAACCACCTCTAAAGAGAAAACAGGCCGGGATCAGGGCGACGTTATAATCGCCGCTAGAGGGCACTCACAGCTGGTAACCTTTCTGCTCTGCCAGCTAACAGGGAAAAACAAAAGCATACCGCCAGTTACACTAAAAACCCTGCGGCTATGCGTTCTCACAATCGACACTGACAGGACGAACACTAACACCAAAACTGAAGACCGGGTTCTTCAGCTCTTAAAGATCACCTAAGAATTTTACAAAATCCAGACCCTTCACTCGCTCACAAAGTCGTCCATCCGCAGTGATAAAAGTAAACCTTAAGTCTTTTGCCAATGCTATATAAAAAGCATCATAAACCGTTATAGTGTTATAGTGTACTCAAAAGCAAATGTAATTGCCGAATCGATAATCTCAGGTAAGGGGGTGATGATGTCCAAATCCATGTCAAATAGAGATTGTAAAGCGTCACTAACATCATTAACATTGAAATTTGGATTATATTTTAAGGCGTTAGCCAACTCGTATAATAACAAATCAGGAACAATAACCCGTTCTTCTCCTCTTCTAATTCGCTCTCTTATCTCTAGGGCTTTTTCCGTGTAGTCCTCCTCTGAAAACCATTTCACCACTACAGAGGCATCCAGAATAATCATCGTGATTCACG
>JBNGDK010000068.1:0-7167 GCA_049975405.1 Candidatus Methanospirareceae archaeon | reverse complement strand
CCCATTTGCGGTCATCATACTTAAGCTTTCCTCTTTTTTGGCATAACTGAACACAAGATGAGTGAAGCAGTATGTACTGTGCCTGACTGAGCACGCACTTCCCTTTTTCCCGGTAAAAACCTGGCCGATTGGTACCGTGCCCTCAGCTTTTCAATAACAGCTAGTATGAAGCTGGAAGCAAGCGGTAACACGCGGAAGGAGCGGCGAGTAGCTGCCTGGCGTGCTGGCAGCATCGATCCACAACTGATATATATATACTGACAACAGAAAGAATGCTATCGTATTCAACGATATGAATAAAGGAGAAGCGGGCATAAAAGAAAAGGCAGTTTCACGGCAGAGGAAAGTACGAGAAAAGAAGACACTGGGCCCTGTAGCGAATTTGGAGGAGCATGTGAGTCCTGATTGGTGGCGGCACCTCTTCAATTCGCTCTACTTGAAGACCGATGCGGACATCGTTGATGATCCACGCGTCACGGGCAAGGAAGTCGAATTCGTTTCAGATCTGCTTCGGCTTGCCCCTGACGAGCGGATACTGGATCTCTGCTGTGGCCAGGGCCGGCATTCATTGGAGCTGGCTCGGCGCGGGTACCGGAACGTCGAAGGGCTTGATCGTTCACATTTCCTCATCCACCGAGCGCGAATGCAGGCGAGGAAGGCGGGGCTCTCATTGCGGTTCCGCGAGGGTGATGCGCGACGACTCCCGTATGCTTCTGATTCATTTGATGCAGTAATGCTCCTGGGCAACAGTTTTGGTTACTTTGAGACGGTTCAAGACGACTTACGGGTACTGAAGGAGATCTTCAGGGTATTGAAGCCCTGGGGGCGATTCCTCATTGATGTGGCGGATGGTGCGTATCTCCGTGAGCACTTCCAGCCACGATCCTGGGAATGGATCGACAAGAACCTCTTCGTCTGTCGTGAACGCTCGCTCACACTGGATGACCAGCGCTTGATCTCACGTGAGGTAGTGACGCACGTAAACAAAGGCGTGATAGTTGACCAGCTCTATGCAGAGCGGCTCTACACACGGGAGAGCCTCAATGAGCTCTTGAAAAACGCAGGCTTCAGTAATATCCGATTCCATGGTGAATTCCTCTCGGATTCCGAGCGAAATCAGGATCTCGGGATGATGGAGCGGCGCATCATCGTCACCGCGGCGGTCAGAAAGGAGTGGGCCGCGGTGAAGAAGAGAACGCGCCGTGGGATCAGGCATGTGGTCGTCGTCATGGGCGATCCCAGCAAGCCGGACTCTGTCAAGCCCTGCTGTGTCTTCGATGACGACGATCTTTACACCATCGATCAATTGAAAGGTGCATTACGTGAATTAAAGGATTTCCGGTTCAGTTATCTCGCCAATCATAACATGCTCATCCAGGAGTTGATAAAGAAGGAACCGAAGCTGGATTTCGTCCTCAATCTCTGCGATGAAGGATTTGATAATGATGCGAAGAAGGAGCTGCACGTTCCTGCGCTCCTCGAGCTGCTCGGTATTCCGTATACCGGCTCGGGGCCGCAATGCCTCGCATTTTGCTTTGATAAATCGCTGGTGCGCGGAATCGCGAAGGAGATGGGCATCCCCGTGCCCAAAGCGCTCTTCATCAAGCCAGAGGACACGACCTTCGAGTTGCACGTCGACTTCCCGGTGCTCGTCAAGCCGAACTTCGGCGATTCCAGCTTTGGCATTACGCAGCGGAATGTATGCTACGATCCGGAAGAGCTGACGAATGCGATCGCCGAGATCCGGGAGCGTTTCGGCTATGAGAAGCCTATCCTCGTAGAGGAGTTTCTCACCGGGCAGGACTTGAGCGTGGGCATCATCGGCAATCCGCCCGAATCATACACCGTGCTTCCCATCATCGAGGAAGATTACTCTGCTCTCCCGGAAGGCTTGCCCCGGATCTGCGGCTATGAGGCAAAGTGGCTGCCCGAGTCGCCCTACTGGAAAATCCGCTCGATCCCTACGGACCTCCCGGAAGAGGTGGAGCGAACGCTCGTAGAATGGTCAGTGGAGCTCTTTGAGCGGTTAGAATGCCGCGATTACGCTCGCTTCGATTGGCGCCTCAATGCACAGGGCAAGCCCAAGCTCCTGGAAGTGAATCCCAATCCCGGCTGGTGCTGGGACGGGCATCTGGCGAAGATGAGCGCGATCGCCGGTATGAGCTATACGGCGATGCTGGAAGCCATCCTGAAGGCAGCAGAAGCGCGTATATTCCAGCATAAGGATGAGAAGGCGGTGCCGAGCACTTCCGAACCGCAGGATGAGGAGTGCGTCGAGGGTCTTTAGCTCGCCACATCGTCGCCCATTGACGAAACGAAGGGATTTGTGCCGCTACCTATTTAAATCCGGGAAGGATATGGTATACAACTCACATCCCGGAGGATGATTGGGTCAGATGGCGGAAGAGCTCAAGGGGACTACAAAGAAGGTATACGAAGCGATGCTGAAGCTGGGTATGAAGGGCGACGAGAAGGCGAAAGGGTTAGAAGATATCGTGCGTGAGGCCATGCTCCCGAAGGGTGCGGTTGCAAATGGCATTACCGAACTGACGCAGAAGAAGCTGGCGAAGCGGAGAGCGGGCGATAAGACCGCGAAGTATTTCCTGCTCAGATGATGATTGGGGTGAGGGAGGGGGATTACCATGGAGAAGAAGTTATACTATCTTCCCGTCTATTACGATATTGCATTTTCCTACGACATCACCGGGGAGGTGAACTTTTTTACCGCGTGCTTCGAGGCATACGCGGACATTGAGGTGAGCAGAGTCCTGGAGCCAGCCTGTGGGAGCGGTCGTCTGTTACTGCCGCTAGCGGAGCGTGGTTATCATGTCCTTGGCTATGATATTAGTGAGGAGATGGTCGCGTACACGCGGAATAAGATCGAGCAGGCGGGTCTCACTGACCGCGCCGAGGTGGTTCTTGGGGATATGCGAACACGGAAATTTAAGGAGACGTTAGATGCCGCACTCAATCTCCTGAATACCATCGGGTACCTTATCTCTGACGCGGACATTGTGCGGCATTTCAAAACGGTCTCGCACTCGCTCAGACGCGGCGGTATCTACATTGTGGAACTTGCCTGCGCACCCGCGAATCCGAGAACGCAGGAGCAACCGGAGGATACCTGGATCGCCGAACGTCACGGAGTAAAGGTGCAGACGACGTGGCACACTGAGCGCTACGATTACGCACGCAAGCGGAAATACAACATCTGCAAGATGAGCGTCGTGGACGGGCCCCGGGAGAAGCAGTTCATGTTCATCGAGCCGCATATCCTGCGATTGTGGTTCGCTGAGGACGTGAAACGCTTGAGCGCGGCAGGTGGCTTTGTCCTGAAAGCCATTTATAACCAGGGCTTTGACCGCTTACCACTCGATGCGCCCCTTACAGGGGAACTGGGCAATCTTTACTTCGTTTTGAAGAAGGAATGAGGGCGGGTTCAGGATATGCTCGCACTTCTCACGCTCGGTGCGGTCTTTATCCTGATCGCGATACGGAGGATCGGCGCCTTCAGCCTGCAGATATGGCAGATTATGCTTCTGGGAGCGATCACGGTGCTCATCACCGGGCAGATCTCACCTGCTGACGCGCTGAGTGCTATTAATTTTGAGATCATTGCGTTTTTATTTTGCGTCTTCACGATTGGTCAGGCCATGGAGGAGAGTGGCTATCTCTCGCAGTTCGCAGCTGCGTTATTCGGACGAGCAAAATCGGTGGATCAACTCATCCTTGCGATTCTTCTCGGGTTTGGGTTGCTCTCTACGCTGCTCATGAATGATACAATGGCAATAATAGGAACCCCGGTCGTTCTACTGCTCGCGCGAAAGCATGGCCTGGCGGCGAAGCCGCTCCTCCTGACCCTCGCGTTTGCGATTACCATTGGTAGCGTGATGAGCCCTATCGGCAATCCCCAGAATCTCCTGATCGCCGTTACGCTCTCCGATCCGTTCATCACCTTCTTCCGCTATCTCGCGGTCCCGACCTTCATTAATCTCTTCGTTGCGTATCTCGTCCTGAAATACGCCTTTCGCACTGAGTTAGCGGGAAGACCGCTGCTTATACGCTCCCCGGACGCTGTAAAGGACCAGAAACTCGCCCGGTTAGCGCAAGTCTCACTCGCGCTCATGCTGATCCTGATCGCCGTCAAAATAGCACTGGGGTTTGCCCACCTGCCGATCGATCTCCGGCTGACGGATATTGCCTTGATCGCTGCTGTGCCCGTGCTCCTGAGTGAGAAACGCGTGAAGCTCATCCGTGAGATCGACTGGTACACACTCATCTTCTTCGTTGCGCTGTTCATTGTGATGCAAAGTGTTTGGGACAGTGGCATCTTTCAATCGCTTCTTGCCCACCTCCAGCTCGATATCACTGCTCCGCCCGTAATCATGACGATAAGCGTCCTTCTCGCACGGCTGATCTCGAACGTACCGCTTGTTGGGCTCTATCTCCCCCTGCTGATCCACGCTGGCGCGACGCCGGCAGGGCTTTTAGCTCTAGCTGCGGGCAGCACTATCGCGGGTAACCTGCTCATCCTGGGTGCCGCGTCCAACATTATCATTATCCAGCACGCAGAGCGGAGCGGTGAAACGCTATCCTTCGTCGAATTTGCAAAGGTCGGCATACCTCTCGCGAGTGTTAATATCCTCGTCTATGCTCTGCTTCTTTTGTTATAAGAACGCTTTCCGCACCGTAAATAGCGGACGTGAGTGCAACGACATTGGGGTGCACCAATCTCTTAGGCTTTACTTATGACCCTGCACAATATCTATAGATGAAAAAGGAGAAAGAAAGAGATGGCTCGTGGTAACCACTCGTTATTAGAAGGATATTTCCACATCGCGTTCTTCAGCATGGAGATCGGCGTCAATCCAAAGATACCAACGTACAGCGGCGGGCTGGGCATACTGGCCGGCGACGTCCTCCGATCATGCGCCGATCTGAACGTCCCGATCGTCGCTATGACACTCACCAGTAACAAAGGGCATATCGCCCAGAAATTGGATAGTGAGGGTAATCAGACCGAATTCTTCAAATCCTGGCGGATCGATGACTTTGCCACGCTCAAACCGGGGAAAATATCCGTGCCCATCGAGGGCCGAGACGTCAAGGTGCAGGCCTGGGAGTATAAGCTAACGGGCCGGGAGGGGCATCAACTTCCCGTCTACTTCCTTGATACCAACCTCTATGAGAATGCGGAGGCGGACAGAGAGATCACCTCGTACCTGTACGGTGGCGATGAGCGCTACCGTCTGGCGCAGGAGATCGTGCTCGGCATCGGTGGCGTACGAATGCTCGATGCACTGGGGCAGCATAATATCAGCAAATATCACCTGAATGAAGGCCATTCCGCGCTCGCCGCTCTGGAATTGATGAAGAAGATGAAACAGGAGCATCCGCGGTATACGCATGAGCAATTGCTCGAGGCAGTACGCGATAGATGCGTTTTTACCACGCACACACCCGTTCCCGCGGGCCACGATCAGTTCGCCGCTTCGCTGGTCGAGCAACTCATGGGCACGTATTGTGATGCCGAAGAGATGAAACATATCTGTGATGGGCGCCCGCTCAACATGACCCTGCTCGCGTTGGAGCACAGCGGGTATATTAACGGCGTGGCCAAACGGCACGAGGAGATCTCACGTGATATGTTCCCGGGCTATCCCATCGATTCGATCACGAACGGTGTGCACCACGTCTTCTGGACTGCGGAGCCGTTCAGGACGCTGTATGATAGTCACATCAGCGGCTGGCGCAAGGACCCCTTCAACCTGCGGTATGTGATCCAAATCCCTCTGGAGGAGATACAGGAGGCGCATCGCGCGGCAAAGAAGCGCTTGATCGATTTCGTCAACGCACGGCACGATGCGGGCATGACGTATGATGCCTTCACCCTGGGCTTTGCGCGGCGAATGACGCGGTATAAACGCCCGCATCTCCTGTTCACCAATACCCAGTGGCTCGCTGCGATCGCGAAGCAGGTCGGTCCGATTCAGGTGATCATGGCCGGGAAGGCGCATCCGAAGGATACGTTCGGCAAGGACTTGATACGGCAGATCTTCGCGGCGATCAAGGAATTGGCGGGCGAGGTGAAGATCGTGTTCATGGAGGATTACGATATGGAGCTCGCGCTGTTGCTCACCTCGGGCGTTGACGTCTGGCTCAATACCCCGAAGATACCCTGCGAGGCCTCAGGCACCAGCGGTATGAAGGCATGTCTCAACGGTATCCCGAGCCTGAGTGTGCTCGATGGGTGGTGGGTTGAAGGCTGCGTCGAGGGTGTCACCGGATGGGCGATCGAGACGAAGGTAGCGGATGTCTGCGAGCTGCAAATGAATGACGCGGAAGAGGCTGAAAGCCTGTATCGGAAGCTGGAAGAGGTGGTTATACCGCTCTACTACAATGACAAGCGCGACGCCTGGGCTCAGATCATGCGCTACGCTATCGCTTTCAACGGCTCGTTCTTCAACTCGCATCGCATGGTGCAGCAGTATCTCCTCAATGCGTATTTCGCCTAGCGGAGTGGTTAAATATCTAACTCCCCTACCTTTGCCCCTATCGTTGTCATGGACTCATTACATTATACATCCCTCCTCGGCAATCTGGCTTACGGCAACGTCGAACCCGGCATCTGGCTGGAGAACGCCCAGCACTGCGTGATCAAGGGTAACAGGGTCTACGACAATCAGGTGGCCACGCACGGCGAAGGCGGGATCACGCTCTACGGCAATGTCGATTACTGCATCCTAGAGGGCAACAAATGCTTCGACACCCAGGGCACGAAGACCCAGAAGTACGGCATCGATATCATGAACGCGAACTGCAATGATAACGTCATCCTGGGTAACGATGTGCGGAGCAACCTGACCGCGGGGATCCATGACGTGGGCACGGGCACGATCATCCGAAACAACGTTGGTTACAATCCCGTGGGCATCTCTAGCATCTCCGTGGGTGCGTCACCGTTCACGCATACCGCAGGTGCGTCGCCCGAAACGGTTTATGTCTCCGGTGGCACGGTATCGAGCATCACGAAAGGGGGCAATAATTTCGGCCTGACTACAGGCGCATTTGGGTTAGAGCCGTACGAAAGCATCGTGGTGACCTATTCCTGAGGCGCCGACCATGTTCAAGGATGTGCATTAACGCCCACATGGCGACAAAAAGCCC
>JBNGDK010000067.1:0-7256 GCA_049975405.1 Candidatus Methanospirareceae archaeon | reverse complement strand
CCGGTGCGAAGGTCAAAGGCGCTGTGGTGCCAGGGACAGATGATTGCCCCATCGGGACTGATTTTGCCCTTTACCAGCGGACCGCCCATGTGAGGACATGTGCTGTTCATAGCGTACACGACGCCCTTGTGGTGGAGGAGCAGGATCGACTTGCCCTCCACTTCGACCACCTTACGATCGCCCTCGGGTAATTCCTGCTCTGACAGAACTCGTATCCAGTTCATATCTTCCCCCTATTTTTTTATGCCAGGCGCGCAGGCCGACCTGCACGAATGTTTCCTCTCCTAGCTGCGTGAAACGCAGTATACTTTCCTCCTCAAAGTATGAATATATGACGTTGTTCCGTTCTCTATTGAGAAACGATGTCCGCGATTACCTTTTGCCCGGGGGGTTAGTATACTGCCGCAAGAGCATGAGCTGCGGTGTAAACGCTCCCAACGCCACAGACGTACTGGACGACTCTCAAAGCTTCGGTGATTTCTTCTTTTGTAGCCCCGGCTTGTAGAGCTGCCTGAGCTAATGCTTTTACGCCTTCGGTAGCTCCATTTGACGCATCTAACGCCAGAGCGATCAGGAGCTTCATCTTCGCAGGGAGCGCACCGTCAGCAAGGGCAAAATCTCGTGTCTTCGCAACGAGCGCGAGGAGCTCTGGATCAAGGTTCTCAAATATCTTCAAGGGGTTTTCAGCCATCTCGTACCACCGCCTGTGAAATGGTTAGATATGGTACTAGAAAAACAATTCTCTTACACCATCTGTCCACCACATCGCCAGTCCGGCATCCTCGGTATGCTGCCTGGCGCCTTTCCGTGCCGAGTGCTGCGCTCACTGCGAGGTTCGTGCAGATGAAGAATGGCGTCCCCTACCCGCATGTTCACCACCTCATGAACCTCATCCGCTGAGTCATCAGTGTTCCTAGGCTGAAGCTTTATGTGTTTACTAACCGTTAGTTATTGAAGAACCAGAGGCGGTGCTGAGGAACGATGGTCATTGCAAGTATACCAAAACTCATAGGGATGCTCTATGCGCTGATCGCGTTTCTCATCTTACTTTACCTGCTCTATACTGATAAGTACACCAAAAAGATCGGCTATCTATTCTTCATACTCTCGATACTCATGGGCTTTTTAGTGTTTGCACCCATGTTCCCCTATCAATTTCAGATGCTTATTATCGGTAATACCAAACAACTTGGCGGACCACTGCCAGTCGTGATCCTGAGCTTGGTACTCTTCCTCATCCTCACACTCGTATTCGGCAGGATATTCTGTGGTTTCATCTGCCCTATTGGCACACTCCAGGAGCTGGCTTATAAACTTCCAACAAAAAAACTGAAGATCGTCAATAAAACACTGGTCGTTGTTCTTCATCTGCTCTTCTTCCTTCTGTTCGTGCTCCTCGGCCTGCTCTTCTCTATAGCAATTCTCACGTATCTTGGCGTGCATGATTTCTTTTATCTCGCTACCGAGTCGGTCTTCTTCTTTATCTTTCTGAGTTTCGTGCTGCTCTCCATCGTTCTGTACCGACCGTTCTGCCGGTTCTTTTGCCCGTACGGGCTGTTGCTCTCGCTGGTCTCCCTTATGAGCGTCTGTAAACTACGACGAACCCCGCATTGTACGATGTGTGGCAAATGCGAGAACGTGTGCCCCACCAACGAGGCGGGCAAGAATGACTTAAAGCAGGAATGTTATCTCTGTAATCGGTGCAGAGACGTTTGTCCCGTTGATGCACTTGAGTATGGGCGAACGTGGAAAAAGAGCGAAGGCGATGAGAAGAAGAAGTGGATCCTGATAAAGGGCAGATAGAGACGGAAACGCTCCTGTCGCGCGCGATTCAAGTAGCTGAACTGGTGGATTACCCGGAGGGCGCGGTAATGAGCCGGACGCTTATTGATAAAAAGACCGGGGCGGTCACCTTGTTCGCTTGCGCGGCGGGGCAAGGATTGAGCGAGCATACCACACCATTTGATGCCCGGGGTCAGATCAGCGATGGCGAAGCGGAGATCGTTATCTCGGGCAAATCGCTCAGGGTAACGAGAGACGAGCTGATGATCATGCCGGCGCATGAGCCCCCGGCGCTAAAAGCCGTGAAGCCATTCACCTCTATAAACGAGCGTGCTTTAACTGATCATTTGTGAGGAGGCAAACTATGAAGAACGTAAAACGTAAAATCATCAATATTGATGAGGATTTATGTGACGGATGCGGGATTTGTATCCCCTCGTGTCCCGAACAAGCAATCCAGGTTGTTGATACACCTAACGGTAAAAAAGCACGGTTGGTAAAAGAGTTTTATTGTGATGGGCTTGGTGCATGTCTTGGTTCCTGTCCAACAGGAGCACTCACCGTGGAAGAACGGGAAGCGGAACCTTATGATGAAGCGGCAGCAATCGCACGAATTAAAAGGACAGCACCTGAGTCGCTCGCAGAACACGCGGAGCATCTAAAGGCGCAGACACAGAAACTGCCCGAACAGCACGCACACAAACCACCAGAAGGTATACTTGGATGCCCTTCCGCACAGATATTTCGGTGGGCAGGTAAGGAGGAGAACGTAGCAAAAGAATCCGTAAAATTCCACTCGGCGTTACGACATTGGCCTATACAACTGCATTTAGTCCATCCATCAGCTCCTTATTACCAGGATGCGGATTTGGTTATAGCTGCAGATTGCGTCCCTTTTGCCTACGCCAATTTCCACGAGGATTTTTTGACGGGTAAGGCGCTCGCTATTGGCTGCCCGAAGCTTGACGATATTGACGCTTATAGAGGAAAAATTAAGCAAATCATCGAAACAGCACATCCGAGGAATATAACAATCGTACGCATGGAAGTCCCCTGCTGTTCAGGCTTTGTAAACATCGTCCGGGAAGCACTGAGAGAATCTCGGAAGAATATCCCGCTCGAAGAAATAGTCATAAGCATAGCAGGCGAAAAGTTGTGAAGACGGTGGTTAGCCCATATTTATGCTATCTGAAGGCGGGTGCCGCGCGAAATAGCCTGTTGTGTTCCCGTACGGCCATAAAGGGACGTATCCGCATCACTGCTGGTCGTATTTCTGCTTCAGAAGCATGTATGAGACTCCAAATCCAATAAAGAACCCGAGGAGTGAGAGCATGGAAGCGAGTGCGAAGCCTGCAATATTGCCTCCCCAGGTTTTGCCGAGCGTAAAACCGCCGAATAAGCCGATGATGGTAAGTGCAGCGATAAGCAGTGCAAAGGGAAGGGCACGGAAAAAAATACTGCCCTTGACTTTCTCTTTTAGGTTTACCCACCCGTGCATTTTACAGTTGCTTGGCTTTCACAGCGCAGTGGCTTGGCGTTCGTTCAGCGAACAAAGCGGTTATATCTTTGTCCAGAGCATGAACGCGATCAAAAGCCCGTAGATAGCGATAGCTTCTGCAAGAGCGACGAAGATCAATACTCTTCCAGAGACTTCAGGCTTCTCTGCGGTCGCACCCGCGGCTGCCACGCCAGTGGTTGCAATAGCCCAACCTGCAGCGAAAGCCGAGCCGATCATGGTGGCAGCGGTTGCCAGTGCGATCCAGGCGCCCTCAGTCATGCCCGCACCAGGGGGGACTGCTGCTTCTTCCTGCGCCCCTGCCAGGCCCACACTCAATCCGGTGAGGAGCAAGAGCAAGCAAAGCGTAAATGCAAACCGGTGTCTCGTTTTTAGGTCCATCTCTTTCACCTCTTTACTTTATCTCTCGAGTTTAGGTATCTGAAGGAGACATACTTGCCATGGCTATATAAAGGAATTGGTTTTTGGGTGAAACCGGTGGGAAACGGGACTTGGAAGACCCCTACAGGAACAGGCCATCTGACGGTATCCGCGAGCACTCCCCGGCCTTCAGGGCTGCAAGCTCACCACATCTGCAGGCTAACGCACTTCTTTGGGCACCGACCGTGGCGGGGCCACCAAGAGCAGCGTTCGGTACGTCCCTTCGTACTCACCTTCGATCGACAACGTACCCTCACCGATTCGGCCGCCATCGTAGTCCTTCGTCGTCATGATCAGCTCACCCACCTTCGTTAGCGTCTCACCCGTCTCGGGATCCAGCGCGGGATACATGACCTCGGCCGAGATGATTCGTTCCTCATCCGTTTCTGTCGCATGCACGCTGATGTTCTCGAGCCGGTAATTGTGGTTATCGAGTCGCAGGTGGCCCTTATAGAGCTGCTCGCTCTCCTGCGCCATGAGCTCTGCTTTTATCTCCGCGGCGGTCTTCTCCGACTCGAGCAGCTCGCGCACCTCAGCTGGCGGTACGCTTTTCACCCGCACGATCTGCACCCTGAGCAAATGGAACTCACCCCTCGTCTCGTTCAGGGCGAATCCTGTTCCCTGATGAAAGAGGGCAATTGGCGCTTCGAGTGCGGCGTCCGGTGCCCTGTCTGCGGCCTCACGGGCTGATACTGTCGGATACTGCGCCTGCAGCGGTATGGCGCCGCAGGTACCCAGGAGCCCGAGCGAGAGCACGAGCAACGCTGCGACGATCGCATAGACCTTCCGCTTTCCGCTTCTCAATTCTCGTTGCCTCCATTCTTCTTTTCTATTGAACGATATAAAAAACACACGCAGTACGAATCGTTCAAAAAACCGTTCATTACGTTCGTTCACCTCCATTTTGCGATAAGAACCATTCAGTGAGTTCGATAACGTTCGTCCGCCCCCATGCTTTCTTCTTGACGATCTTTCGGCGTTCAAGCGTGCGGAGGATACCGGTGAGCGACGATTTCGGGATCTCCGTATCATATCTGAGATCCGCCTGCGTCATCTCGCCGTTATGCTTCAGTAACGCGTTCACAATGGCGCGCTCGCGATCAGTAAGCGTCTCCATGATGCGCGCCATCCCGGGCGTTCGCTCGATCGCTTTTCTTTCTACGCGCGGCTCTTCCGCTTTACTAGGCTCGCTCCCCAACCGCACCATCAGAAAGCCGACGCTCAGCATAATGGAAATGATGGCGAGCAGCACGATTAGAATGACATAGCCCGGGTCGAAGGCCATGCTATCCGACTCTCCAGTGGGCGTTGTCAGCGGCTGCTGGTACGCTATCCTCAGGTTAGGTCCTTGGACTTCGTAGCCGTGGAATTCCACCACGAGTGACTCGTTCGCGGTCGACACGAGATATTCGAGCTGATCAGAGGCGCTAATTCTGCCCAAACTGATCTTCGGGGGCAGATAGAAGACGACCTGATAGGTGCTATAATTCGCCGTTGTGGAGAAGGTAAGCGTCCATCGGTCCCCGGACTTCTCGGTGAGTGCATGCGTGACGGCGTAGAGCTGCTGTGTCTCATTCTCGTAGATATAGTCCGCGGTCTCGAGGAACGTGAGACTTTCTGGCTCATTGATATAGCCAATCACGAGCGCTTTACCGGTCTCGTCCACATAAATATCCAGAATGAGCTGGCTGGAGTAGCCCCCCGTATCGTTTAAGGCGAACGAATACCCGTCACTGGCAAGGCCCACGATTGGCGTTGCCGCGGCTATGAACAGGAGAACCAGGTACAGTATTCCTGCCGTCTTCATGTTATCCTCTTACCGGCTCGCCGCTTCGCACCGGAGGTCTGAAGCTAGATTGGTGTGGTAAATACGTAAACTTTTCCCCTGGCGTATAGCTCACTCTGTCATTCGTATCGCAGCGCATCTACCGGTTTGAGCTTTGAGGCGCGATGTGCTGGAACCACTCCTGCGGCTATGCCAATACCGACGGCAAGGAGGACCGCGTATAGCAGAAGCATCGGGGTGATTTTCGTGGTCAGTTCACCACCCATTCCCATTATCCGCATACCCAGGAGCGGCAGTAATGAGGAAATACCAGCACCGAGGCAAATCCCTATGATGCCGCCAATGAGTCCGACTATTGCCGCATTTAAGAGGAAGATCATCATGATGTCGCTGTTCTTCGCACCGATTGATTTCATGATCCCAATTTCCTTTGTCTTCTCCAGCACGGACGTGAACATCGTGTTTGCGATACCCACGGACCCGACGAGCAAAGAAACCGCGGCAATGGCTTCTAAAAACAAGCTCATTGTTTGCGTAACGTCGCTCATAGTCTCCTGCATCGCTTTCGCTGACGTAATCCTGAAATCTTCTTTTCCTTCCGCAAGGTGCCGGAAGATCCGCAACTTCTCCTCTGCTGCTTCCATGATCTGCTCGACATCATCAGTGTTCTCGACCTTGAGGGTAATACTGTCGAATTCATCATCGCCAACGTCCTCCAGCGTGTCCCGTGCAGCGTCAATGGGCATGATTATGGTACGGTCGTCCCCGCCAAAACCGCCACTTTCCGCTAAAATGCCCACGATCTTGAATGCTTTACCCTCGATGGTTAGTACTCTGTTCACAGTAAGTGGTTGTTTGAAGGTATCTTCGGCTATGCGGCTGCCAACAATGACGACGGTATAGTCCGAGGGCCCGAGCAATCTCCCCGATGCCAGTTCAGAGGTGGTGATCTCTTTCCAGACCAGCGGGTCAACGCCCTCGATCGAGATGGTAGCTTTTTCACCGAGGTAATACACCTCACCTGAGCCGGAAACGGTGCCGTGAATGGTGGCAATGCCGTCAATAGTCCTGAGTACCTGAACATCTTTTTTGGTCAGATTTTCAGCCTCTGTATCAGTAGCGGTTTCACCTCCCGGTCCACCGGGCGGGCCACGGAATCCCGCAGAAGCACGCCCGCCGCCAGGTGAGATAGTGATGAGGTCAGCCCCGAGCCCGCCAAGATGACTCTCGACACCCGCCTGCATGCCCTCACCGATGGACACGATGGCGACGACGGCCGCGATCCCGATGACGATCCCAATAATGGTCAGCCAGCTGCGCAGCTTACTGTGGACAATGATATTAAGGGCTAATTTGAGTGACTTGCTCGGCTTCATCTTTTTACTCGTTCTTCTCGTGTACCGACCCGGTTAGCACCGTGTTCTTCGCTTTTCGTTTTTTGTACCGGTAAAAGAGCACGCTGACACTGATGATCGCAACGAGCGCGAGTGCACCGATCACCGTGGTGGTGTTCACGGCGCTCTGTTGCCGCCCTGGTGGGTACCTGCCGCCGGGGCCTGCAGCCGTAGTGGTCGTATCTGAACTCGCGGCCTGGAGCTGAACGGGCACGGCCTTCTCGACCGTTTGCCGTACGCCGGTCGCGTCGGTGTACTCGATAGCGACCAGAAGGTTCTGGTTCATCGAGCTATTTCGCAGTGAGGACTCCATTCTCAGTCTCTCCCGGTCTTCCCCTGAGGATTCCGCCATTTGTTC
>JBNGDK010000066.1:0-7489 GCA_049975405.1 Candidatus Methanospirareceae archaeon | reverse complement strand
TGTTTTCATGTTGCGCCCCTTCTTTATTTTCTTAACTCACGGTCTCCTATTAAGGGTGCACCTCAGCCTTGACCTATCTTACGATGAACTCAATCAATTTCCCTACAATTACTGACACAATGACCATATAAACCAGCAGTACGACCACAAATATCGTGCCGAAGTAATAGATCATCAAGGGCAGGTGTGGGAGCTTGATCGCGCGATTATACAGGAACGCGGCGACCAGACCGCTGCGCATACCCTGTTCACGCAATTCCTGCAGGAGCGGGTACCAGACGTAAATAGGACCGTGGCTCAATATGCCGGTGGTGATGGCCAGGAGCCAGCCTTTCACGCCCGAGCCCTGCCCCACGTATTTTGAGACCGTTTTCGGCGTGAAGAAATAATTGAGCAACCCCATAAAGCCGATGATAATCACCAGGATTGGTGCAACTGTAACCAGCACCTCACCGCTTGCTCTGAGCGCTTTCTGGATGCTAGCGGGCTCATGCAGATACAGAAGGAGATACAGGAGGAGCACGATACCCAGGAAATAGAGCCCATATGAGAGCTCCTTTTTCCTTTTCTGCGTACCTTCCACCTTACCCTTCCCCGCGCCTCGTTCCGTTGACACGTTCATACTGTTCATGTGAGCACCCCCACCGTAGCAACCGTGACGATCGCGACCGCAATGGCAAAGATAAAACTAAGTAGATTGCGCGTGATAGCGAACCGTCTCCCGAGGATCGCAGCTTCCGCGGGAAATTGAACGAGGCCGACGGTCACCCAGGCAGTGATGAAGGCTGCGACGGCAAAAAGGCTCACGTTTGCCATGAGCAACTCACCGCCGATGATATAACTCATGATCGCGTTACCTGCAGAGATGCTCCCGATGACCGCACCAATCATAGTATCGCGCATCACAGCGCCCGTGAAAACGGACGAGATCATCGCATTCGTCACGAAGACGCGGAAGAGACCCAAGAGGAGAACGACACCGAGCAGCACGGGAAGGCTCATGCTGAAGCTCTTGAGCGTTTTCGCAAACGAGCCCGCGAGCGTCTTCTGACCTCCTCCTTTGTTCTTATTCCCGCTCAACGTCCTAGCACACCGTAGCGGTGAGCACACCCCCATAACTACTGAGCTATTTACATTCGTCGTAATCACACAAAAGAGTTACGCGGGTTGTGCTTACCATATTCGAAATGCTTATTAATAGACATACGAGGGGTAAACATGGAGAAGGATAGGATTTCGTACCACGAATCTGTTCAGAGGATGTATGAGCGGATCAAGAAGGACGGCATGACCAGCATTTGGGATCGCTTTGAAGCTCAGGGTATGGGCGGCGATCCTGATAGACGCTGTCCGTTCTGCCAGGCAGGCACGCGCTGCGATTTGTGCTCCAATGGCCCGTGCCGTGCGGATGCATCAAAGGACAAACGCGGCGTGTGCGGTATCACGGCCGATGGCATGGCCATGCGGATGATGCTGCTCCGGAATGTGCTGGGCGCATCCACATACCAGTACCATACCGATCAGACCATCAAGACGCTTCGCGCAACGGCTGCAGGCAAAACACCGTTTGCGATACAGGCACCCGAGAAATTGCGTGATTTCATCGAGCGTTTCGGCATTTCGAGCGCGGGATCCGTGCAGGAGGCTGCCATTCGGCTCTGCGATTTTGTAGAGGTCGACTTTAACCGCAAACACTATGACGCAAGCCATATTGTGGCGGCCTTAGCGCCTGAAGAGCGCAAAGATGTTTGGAAAGAGCTGGGTATCTTTCCCGGCGGGATCTATGCTGAGATGATGCTGGCCACGAGCTCGTGCCTTACCAACGTTGATGGCTATTACGCGAGCCTCGCGCTCAAGGCCATGCGCCTCGGTCTGGCAATGGCGTACCAGAGCCAGATCGTCAACGAGTACTGTCAGGATATCCTCTTCGGGATTCCGAGACCGCACCCTATGCGTGTCGACCTCGGTGTTCTTGACCCGGATTATGTGAATGTGCTGCCGAACGGTCATGAGCCGTTTCTTGGGTTCGCGATGGTACAACTGGCCCGGGAAGCGTCATGGCAGGAGAAGGCAAAGGCCGCAGGCGCAAAGGGTCTGCGGATCATTGCGAATATCGAGACCGGGCAGGAAATGATCCAGCGCTGGGATATGGATGATATATTCTACGGATATACCGGCAACTGGATCACACAGGAAGCGGTGCTGGCCAGCGGCTGCGTGGATCTCTTCGCGGCCGATATGAATTGCTCGATGCCCATCGATCCGCTATACGCCCAGAAATACAAATTCAAGCTCGTGCCGGTGAGTGAATTAGTTGCCTTTGACGGTATTACTGATCGTATCAACTATGTGCCTGAACAGGCGGGAGAACAGGCAGCGCAACTGCTGCAGATGGCGGTCGCTAATTTCAAGAACCGTCGAGAGAACGTTGAGCCTATGAGAGCGTTACCGGTAAGAGAAGCGCTGGTTGGGTTCTCGACCGAGAGCATCCGTGCAGCTCTTGGTGGCTCGTTTGAACTACTAATAACCGCTATTCAGGACGGTACAGTGCGAGGACTCGCCGGATTCGTATCCTGCACCACACTCCGGGATTCCGGGCAGGACGTCCACAGCGTTCGCATAGCGCAAGAGCTCCTCAAACGTGACATTCTCGTGCTCTCAATGGGCTGCGGCAACAGCGCCCTGCAGGTAGCGGGCCTCTGCAGTCCCGAGGCGATGGCATTCGCAGGTCCGGGTCTGAGAGGCTTTTGTGGGCGCCTGAACATACCTCCGGTTCTGAGCTACGGTACCTGCACCGATACGGGTCGGTTGGCAGATCTATTAGCAATGATCGGTCGTGCACTGGGTGGCGTACCCATATCTGATCTCCCGGTGGTCGCGGCGGCACCTGAATATATGGAGCAGAAGGCTACCATCGATGCCGTCTTCGCACTGGCATTCGGGCTCTTCACCTACGTCAATCCCGTGCCTACGGTTACCGGTGCGCCGCAGTTAGTCGCACTCCTGACGGAGGACTTGAGACAGCTGACTGGTGGCTTATTAAACGTTGAGACAAACCCGGTCAAAGCAGCCGATGCAATGCTGGCGCATATCGAAGCAAACCGGACGAAAATCGGTCTATAACCGGCTATGATAGCGAAATACCGCAAAGATCTTCGGATTCACGGCAAGAAAAACGATACGTAGTTATTTATTACCTGGTCTGCAATGTACTGTATGTTCATTGGGATAACTGATTGGTGATAGTTTCATGAGCATGACGCACGTCAGAGGAAAGAATAAGGGGCAGGTAGTTCTGTATGCATTGAGCACCTGCGTCTGGTGCAAGAAGACGAAAAGACTGCTCGAGCAGTTGGGCGTTGAGTTCGATTACGTCTATGTTGACCTGCTGACGGGCGCTGAGAAAGAGCAGATTTTAGCTGACATGGCGCGACATACCTCCACACGTGCATTCCCTACGATGGTGATCAACAACGGAACAATCATTCAGGGTTACCAGGAGAAGCGGATTCGGGAGGTCTTGGGATAATGGATGAGCTTGCTGTGAACGAGGAACGGGTGCAAGAGCTCTACAAACGCCTGGATAAAGAGGCCGAAGAGGCTGGCTATCATCTGAATCCCGATGTGGAGCATACTACGGAGTTGGTACGGGGATTGTTGCTCAACGAGCAGCGCTATGGCTATTGGGTCTGCCCCTGCCGGTTGGCCGCGGGAGAGAAGGAGCAGGATCTGGACATCATCTGTCCCTGCGATTACCGGGATCAGGATATCGAGGAATACGGCGCCTGCTACTGCGGTCTGTACGTCTCGGATCGTGTCGTGACGGGTGATCAGGACGTGGAGCCGATACCCGAACGGCGGCCAGCACCTGAAGGGCGGGCACAGCACAAACAGGAGTCCGCCGCGCCTACAATCTCTGCGCTCCCGCTGCCGGTCTGGCGCTGCCGTGTCTGCGGCTATCTCTGTGCGCGAGAAGGACCACCGGGCGTGTGCCCAATCTGCAAGGCGAAGAAGGATCGATTTGAGCTGTTCATATAGCAACAAGAACGTTCGTTCATGTGGGAAGAAAGCGAATACTTGCTGAGATTCTGAGAACGTAACTCGCTTAAGGGTGAGCATGACGGGGGAGCGGAAGAAGGCGGAGCTGAAGATCTCGGGGATGACCTGCGCGACCTGCGCAACGACGATCCAGAAGTCGCTTCTGAGTAAGGATGGTGTTGCGGATGCGGACGTGAATCTGGGGACCGAGAGCGCGAGCATCGCGTATGATCCGAGCCGCGTAACGCTTACGGATCTGGAGCGGGCGGTCACAGACGCGGGCTATAGCGTGGTGAACGAGAGCGCGATCGTGAAGATCGGCGGGATGACCTGCGCGATGTGTGTGAAGACGATCGAGACGGCGCTTCGTGAGCTCGACGGCGTCTCCGCCGTCACGGTCAATCTTAGCG
Organism: Candidatus Methanospirareceae archaeon; assembly: GCA_049975405.1. Lineage (GTDB taxonomy): Archaea > Halobacteriota > Syntropharchaeia > Alkanophagales > Methanospirareceae > JACGMN01. Next base: position 3,041 of record JBNGDK010000066.1, on the reverse strand, counting down.
CAGAGAAGGCCTACGTCACGTACAATCCGCGATTGGTAACGCTCGCGGACATGAAGCGTGCTATTGAAGCGGCGGGCTATCAGTACCTCGGGATCGCGGGTGAGGAAGCGGGCATCTCTGAGGAGGTGATCAGGGAGCAGGACTTACAGGCGAAACGCAGGCGGTTTATCGTTGGGTTCGCGTTCGCGATCCCGCTTCTAATCCTTATGTATCTGCCCATCTCCTGGCCGTTCTCGATGGCTTACTTCATGCTCATCGTTTCCACACTGCCATTCATTTACGTCAGCTCCCCGATCTTCAGCGCAGCCTACCGCGCGCTCAGGAATCAGAGCCTCACCATGGACGTAATGTACGCGATGGGCATCGGGGTTGCGTTTGGCGCGAGCGTTCTGGGAACGTTTGGGCTCGTACTTACGGATGATTTCCTCTTTTACGAGACCGCGCTTATGCTCGCCGCCTTCCTTACAATAGGCCGGTATCTGGAAGCGCGCGCCAAGGGGCGGACTTCAGAGGCGCTGAAGAAACTGATTGGGCTACAGCCCAAGAAGGCCACGGTGCTCCATGAAGGGCGAGAGCGAACGCTGCCGATCGAAGAGGTCAAAATTGGTGATCAGGTCGTGGTAAAACCGGGTGAAAAGATTCCGGTTGACGGCACGGTCGTGGCAGGCGAGAGTTATGTAGATGAATCCATGATCACCGGTGAGCCGCTGCCGGTGGTAAAACGGAAAGGTGATGAGGTCGTTGGTGGCACGCTGAATACGAATAGTGTGCTCACCTTCCGCGCTACGAAGATTGGGAAAGACACGGTCCTTGCGCAGATCATCAGATTGGTGGAGGAGGCACAGGGCTCACGACCACCAGTTCAGCGGATCGCGGACAGAGCAGTGAGCTACTTTATTCCCACCATCCTGACAATTGCGCTCCTCGCCTTCGCCGTCTGGTTTGTGCTGCTTGACGAGACACTCCTCTTTGCACTCACCGTATTAATCTCCGTGCTCGTCATCGCGTGCCCCTGCGCACTTGGACTCGCGACGCCGACTGCCGTTACGGTGGGCATCGGCCGCGGTGCGGAGCTTGGTGTGCTCGTGAAAAGCGGCGAGGCGCTCGAGATCGCGGAGAAACTAACCACGATCGTCTTTGACAAAACGGGAACGCTGACCACGGGTGAGCCGGAAGTGACCGATGTCCTCGGCTTCAGCGTCGGCGACCGCCAGCTCTTGAAATTGACGGCGAGTGTGGAGAAGAATTCACAACACCCACTCGCAGCGGCCATTGTACGTCGTGCGGTAGAGAAGGAGATTGAGTTCGATGCGACAGAAGGGTTTGACACATTCAGCGGGCTCGGGGTGACCGCAACCGTCGAGGGGCGGAGGGTACTCATCGGAAATCGGATGCTGTTTGAGGAACGGGATATTACGATCCCGCAAGAGCTCGAGGACAAAGTGACAGAATTGGAGAACGAGGGCAAGACGGCGATACTGGTCGCTCGTGATGATAAAATCGCGGGTATCGTTGCTATCGCGGACACACTCAAGGAGAGCGCGCCTGCTGCAATTAAGGCGTTCAAAGCGATGGGGATGAACGTAGTGATGATCACCGGTGATAATCCACGAACCGCGCACGCAATTGCGAAGCAGATCGGGATAGACCGGGTATTAGCAGAAGTATTACCGCAGGACAAAGCGGAAGAGGTGCAGCGGCTACAAGAGAAGGGCGAACGCGTGGCCTTCGTCGGCGACGGTATCAATGACGCGCCCGCACTGGCACAGGCAGATGTCGGGATCGCGATCGGCAGTGGAACGGACGTGGCAATCGAGAGCGGTGAGATCGTGCTGATCAAGAACGATCTCCTGGACGCCGTCGCCGCGGTGCAGCTGAGCAAGAAGGTAATGTCGCGCATAAAGCAAAACCTCTTCTGGGCGTTCGCCTACAATACCGCGCTCATTCCTGTGGCTGCGGGCATTCTCTATCCTTTACTCGGCATCACGTTCCGGCCGGAACTCGCGGGGCTCGCTATGGCCCTGAGTTCCGTGACGGTCGTCTCGCTCTCTTTGCTGTTGCGGACGTACGTACCGCCGGCAAAGCAGGGCGGTAGGTAAGAAGAAAGGAGGTGAGTAAAAAACCATGGTAATCGATCCGGTCTGTAAGATGGAAGTGGACGTGCGGACCGCAAAGTTCAAGACCACCTATAAGGGTACAACCTATTACTTCTGCGCACCGGGCTGCAAGAAGGCGTTTGAGGCGAACCCGGAACAGTACCTTTAAACGAACTGAACAGAACTACGTCGTAGAACGATATTGCGTATAGTATAATTACCCGCGTACATATTTCGCATCGATAGCCCTTTTAAAGAGCCGCGCGAACCGATCCAATCGCTGCTCACTGGCTTTCCGTTCTCGTTCACCCAGGTCCTGCCGCACGGTCTCCACGATCTCGTTATACACTTCAGGATTGGAGATATCCCGCCCTATCGCATCATGCAAGATCAAGAGCGTCTTCAAATGCACTTCCGGATACTTGCGACAGCCGGTGTACCAGCCGGTGTACTGTATGATTAAATACTGTTTATCCGGATCTATATCCAGGATTTTCAGATCCCTATACCCCAGCTCGCGGAATCGCCTGCTCAATTTCCGCAGATACTGCTCCTTGAAGATCTTGTCTGTTCGCATCCGTTCGACGTCCTCATCAGGAATTTCAGCGGATGTGTAAATCAATTCGCTCTTGACCGGCATTTTCTTATAGACGTCCTTTGTGATCACTTCATCCAGTATATCCTTCAGCCGCATGGGCATCACCTCCGTCAGTCGTCCAGCACCGTGCGTGGTTACGGTAACCACCCACTGAAAAGCTTATACGAGCCCCATGGTATATAAAAAGACTGGAAATAGTACCGTGAAGAGACCTTCACCGAGCGCCCTCCCCAGGTCTTAATTCACGGTTGGCCGCGCTTATAAGCATACTGTAATAGGCGTTCTATACAGCTAAAAAAGCCGTTAATCGCTCCATTCCCAGCCTTTCTTCAGCAGCTCATCGAGTT
>JBNGDK010000065.1:0-7535 GCA_049975405.1 Candidatus Methanospirareceae archaeon | reverse complement strand
CGCCCGTGGGTATGGAGAACTTGGGAGGAGTTATACTTTATACACCACGAGAAAAAAAATGGATAAAAAATGGGTTAAGAGGTTATTCATACCGTTATGTGTTACGGTAATAGCGGCTATACTGAGCATCATATTAGTATCAGAACAGCATTATGGCTCTCCGACTTCCAGAGCATTAATTGAAACAATTTTAATAATTATGCTGCCTATCTTACCCATACTATATGGGTTAAAACTGAGAGATAAGATAGGATCTATTTTAATGGGTATTCTGCCTTTTTCTGTAATATTTATAATAATACTTATTGAATCGTTACTTTCATCAAATTATACCAGTGGCAGAGCCGTAAGAACTATTTCGTATTGGTTCATATTAATCGTGATAGCAGGGTTAGAAGGTTATTTTGCTTCTAAAGGGAAGGGATCGCTTATAATAGCAATTGGATTGTTAATTACGTGGTACCTTTGGTTTTTATCAGGTATCCACTAATTTCATCACGGACGTGTGAAAGCGAAAAGTAATTAGAGGAAGAAAGAATCCACTAAGCATGTTAATAAAAAATGCGGGTAAATGCTTTGGGGTCACAATAATCTTTGTAGCTGTTTTTGTTTTATCCTGTGTTATTGGAACGGCGTTTGGGGCAAGTTCGGGGATAAATGATAGACCTCTCCAATTTGGAGACTGGATGGAAGCTCATACTCTACTTGTTAATTCTACCACAAGCATCAAATACGAGCAAGAATATCTCATAATAACTGAAACATACAGCGAAGAGTCGTTAAAAGAGCGTTTTGGAACCGAGTAATGTGCAAAAGAGCTGAGAATGCCACTGTAGGTGATCAGCACGCCTTATCTCGCCGATGTTACGGCAATGGCGCGGTAAATATCGCCGATGCACTGCTGCTTGTGCATCACGTCTCGTTTCTGTACCACGACCCGCCGTATGTGTTGAGATGAGAACGGGATACCGGCGATAAAGGTGTAATTATTAGCAGATACGTATTACCCGCAGAATCGCGGTACAGCGCCCCTCCGCTCCGACGTGGATACGCCGCGCCAAAGCTGGAGTCAGCCGTAGTGCGGTCGAAGACCGCGAATAGATGTACGCCTTTTCCTGGGTGATGCGACAGATCGGGGGCGAAAAAGTTAACTGCACCGGAGGAATAAGGGAACTATAAGGCGGACTTTACCAGGTGTTGAGCAGCTCTATGGCAACCGATAAGGAAGGAGGGACGGTGAGCGAGTTCTTCGAGAACTATGGTAAGATCATCGGGCTCTTGATGCTTGGCTTCGTGATCATTTTGCTCTTCTCCACGCCGTCCATGATCCTCGCCAAGCAGGTCATGATGATCGGTACGGAGCTCTCGTATGCCTCGGGTAATGAACTGCAGGTGCGTACGAAGCTGGATCTGGGGAATACCACGCACATACAGGCATTTCCAAAGCGGATCGGCGCGTGGTCGGGTGAGGATTACGACACCACGGGGCTTAGGGAGCAACTTGGTGCTGATGTGATGCTCATGCGTGTCTACGCGCATCCGAAACTGGACTATCCCCTGTTCTTCCTCATCATGCAGTCGTATAATCGTTCGAGCTTTCACCCACCAATCGTCTGCTACCCCGCGTTAGGCTTTACTATTGAGGAAGAGGGCAGAGAGATCGTACCGGTACATAATGCGAGCTGGCTTGAAGACCCGTGGTTTTCTGCGGTAGATAAGCGTAACGAAACCGTTCTGCCGGTGAAGAAGCTCGTGGTGGTAAAGCAAGCAGCCGATACGGGCAAAGTTACGGAGCGCTGGGTCGTGCTCTACTTTTACGGGAAGGAGCCACTATGGGACTCTGATACCATAACGATGGTGCGTGTCGAGGCACTTGCGCCGACTGACGGCTCCTATGAGGAGATCCTTAATGTGTCCAAGGCGTTCATAGATGAGACCATCCCCTGCATGTTTGAGGTGCAGCGTGCGGAGCGCGCCCTCTTTTATTCACTTGCCACGGGCTCTATCACTGACAAACTCGTGCTCATCTTGCTCTTCCTCGCACCACTGGCCGTTATCTTCTTTCCCGAACTGCGAGCAGTATCGTCCAGAAGGTCACGCACCCGATGAGCAGCTGCCTGTGCGGCTGCCTGTGTGGCAGCGCGGCACAATGGAGCTACCAGCAGTACCAGAATGCACTCTACTCATCTAATTACGATACCGAATGGACAAGCCACGACAAAAACGCGGGTAACGATCAGAAACAGGGTCGTATGGATAATGCCGTGTGCTCTACTCATGCCATAAAGTGACCCTGTTTGCGGTACCACGAGCGCATACATAAAGCCGATGCTGCCGGCAAGCAGGACGTCAAAACTGGTAAGATACCGATAGCAGGGAACCGACCTGGGTAAGATGAACACACTACCTGCAAAGCCTATTGTTCTCAGTGCAGGGTAGTGGATCAACCCGCGGCCAACGCATCGAACCACCACCTTTATATACCTCGTTTTTAATATTTTACTAAAACACTAAAATAAGGGGCGGAAACGGGGGGAAAAAAAGATGGACGAAGATGCGATGCTCAACGCGGCCGGAAAGACCGGGAAGCTGCTCGGGGTCGGTGAGTCAGTGGGCCGTATCTGGGGCTTTTTGCTCATCACCGCGCGGCCCGTAACTCAGCAGGAGATCGAAGCAGCCACCGGCTATTCACGGGGCATGATCAGCCAGTGCCTGCAGGGTATGGAAAAGCGTACCGTGATCACCGTCGAGCGGGTGGGACGGGAGAAGCATTACTCGATCAATCCTACCTTGGCCACGAGTTACGGCACATTCATCGGGCGGCAATATGAGGAGCGGATGAAGCAGGTGATCGAATTCCTCTCGGCGTTTGCTGAGTCAATTGAAGATGAACGGATACGCGAATCGCTGCTCGCCATCCGGGACGAATACAAGAAAGTGAGCATCGCCTTTATCCTCACTCCCCGGATAATCGCACAGATAAATGAACGGAATATAGCGAGAATGGAGGATGACGTAAAAGATATGGCGAAAAGAATATCTATAACCATAGCTGAGGATGCAACAAAGGAGGAACGATAAATAATGAGCGAAAAAAGGAAGAGCGTTGGAGTAATTGTGATTACGCTCCTGGTAGCGGGCGCGCTGTCACTGCTCACTCCCGTATCGGGAGCTGCCGAGGCCTCGATCGCGGATCGACCCGCGGTCATGGTCACGGACTATTCGGTGGAGCCCGCAGTGCTGATGCCCGGTGATACCGGCACGGTCTCCCTGACCCTGAAGAATCCCTTCATTGATTACTCGAGCTCTGAAACTGAGACGAACGTTGATCCGAGCGGTGCCACCGAGCAGACAACCACCACCACCTCGTCACGGGGGATGAGCGCGGAGATCAAAACGATACGATTGAGCAGCAAGAGCCAGGATACACGATGGCTGGCTGAAACCACTGACCGCACGCAATATCTCAATCTCGGCACCCTGGGACCTGGCGAGAGCATGAGCGTTTCACTGCCTATTACGGTGCAGAGCTACGCACCAGACGGCACGTACTTCCCGGAAGTCTATATCGAGGTGGATAACGGCGATAACGTCCGGTTCCCTTTCAAAGTGGAGATAGACAGCAGTGAAGTGGTGCTGCTTGAGGAGGATATACCGTCCGTGATCTCGCTCGGTGAATCCAGGACCGTAGAGATCATGGTGGCGAATAACCGACCGAATCTGGTAAATGGTGTGAACGTGCTCCTGCAGTCCAGCACCGCGGACCTCGAATTCACGCCACAGGGCGTCTACGTGGGCAATTTAAACGCCTACGAACAGCGTACGGTGAGCTTTATGCTCACCCCGCACTCTACAGGCACGCAGGATCTGACCTTTGAGGCTACCTACAAGAACGGGAACAACGTGCATCACAGCACGATGGCTTCGTTCATTACCGCACAGATCAGTGCCGATGTGAAACTCATCCTCGTGGCCGCGCCCGATTTCGTCTATCAGGGTGACATCGCACGGATCGAGTTCGATGTCGCGAACGGTAAGGCTAAAGATATCAAGGCGGTCTCGGTTGTGCCCACCACCACGAGCGGGCTCAAGCTCCTGCCCTCTGAGTACTTCATTGGCGATATGGAGGTGGGCGATATCTTCTCCGCGTCCTTCGAGCTCCATACGAGCGATCTGGACGTCGGTGAGCTCACGATACCCTTCGAGCTCCGCTACAAGGATGTAGAGACTGACAAGGTGTACACCGGAGAAGGGTACTCCGTGACGCTTGAGGTGCGTGAGCCCCAGGCAAGCACGATATCCCCAACAGTGATTGCTGGTGTAGCGGTTGTTCTGGTCGTCGTTATCGGCCTGGTGCTCTGGATACGGGCACGGCGCCGGCGAACACGAGAGCTGCAGGAGAAATAGCGCGAGGAACGCACAACAAACAGGGGGGTACATGATCCGCACTGAGCATCTGACCAAGATCTACCGGATGGGCGATACCGAGGTGTATGCGCTGAACGACGTGAACATGGAGATTGAGGAGGGTGAGTTCGTAGCCGTCATCGGGCCGTCGGGCTCGGGCAAGTCCACGCTCCTCAATATGATCGGGTGCCTGGATAAGCCTACCAGCGGGTCCGTATACATCGATAACGTGAATACCGCAACGCTCAACGAGAACCAGCTGGCTGAGATCAGGCGCAAGAAGATCGGGTTCATCTTCCAGCAGTTCAATCTCGTCCATACCCTCGATGCGGTCGAGAACGTCGCCCTGCCCCTGTTCTTCTCTGGTGTGCGTCGCGATCTGCGTTTGAAGAAAGCGGCTGAGCTGCTGGAGAGTGTCGGTCTGGGACACCGGGTGCATCACAAGCCCTCGGAATTGAGCGGCGGGCAGCAGCAGCGGGTGGCTATCGCACGCGCGCTCTCCAACGACCCCGAGGTCGTCATTGCCGATGAGCCCACCGGTAACGTGGATACCGATACGGGGAATACGATCATGGATAACTTGCAGGAGCTGAATAACGAGGGAAGGACGATTATTGTGGTAACGCACGATCCTGAGATCGCCGCTCGCGCTACACGGACACAGCGCATGCGCGACGGCAAGCTGTTTGACTGAGTGCGTACGTATGGTATGGGAGTAAGCGATGCACGATAAAGTACTCATGGCCTACCGGAGCATACGGGAACGCAGAACGCGATCTATACTCACCATACTCGGCATTGCCGTGGGTATAGCGGCTATTGTCTCACTGGTGAGTGTCGGTTTTGGCATGGAAGAAGCGATCACCGGCGAGTTGACCATGTTTGCTGATCTCATCTCCGTGGTACCCGGGAAACTATCCGCCACGACCTACGTGGAGCAGGGGAGCTTTACTGATCGCGATATCAAAGATCTGCAGCGTATACCTGGTATCAAAGACATCACCGCCATGACCTTCGATGCCGCGGAAGTGGAGTTCCGGAACAAACGAACACCCATATACATCATGGGCGGTGATACCAAGGAGCTGGGGAGCTTCTATGTGGATCCGGTGGGGCTCAAAGAGGGGCGCTGGCTCCGCGAGAACGATTATAAAGCCTGCGTTATTGGAGACCGGGTCGCCAACGACTTCTTCGATGACCCGGTAAGCGTGAACGATAAGCTGATCATCAATGGCGAGAAATTCATCGTGATCGGCGTCTTCGAGAAGGCAAGCACGCTCTATGCCGCTGACGTCGATCCCTATATCTTCCTCAACTTGCGCGCGGCAAAGGACGTGCTCCAGAGTGATGATGTCAAGTACATCATGGTGCGCGTGTACAACATCGATGATGCGGAAGAGATAGCTGATGAGGTCGAGGAGACGATCAACGATAATCACGGCCTCGAGGATTTCGCCACCGCGATAACGATGGGCAGCGCACTCGAGCAGATCGGCTCGGTATTTAGCATCTTACGCGGCGTTCTGGTGGGTATCGCCGCAATCGCGCTCGTGGTCGCTTCCATCGGGATCATGAACACGATGCTGATGTCCGTGATGGAGCGAACGCATGAGATCGGTGTGATGAAAGCGATTGGCGCGAAGAGCAGTGACGTCCTCTCTCTGTTCCTCCTGGAGTCCGGTATCGTGAGTATTATGGGCGGGGTGATCGGCTGCGTGCTCGGCGTTCTCCTGGCACGAATCATCAGTCTCGTTGCCAGCTCGGCACTGGGAATCGAGTTTGCCGCTGGGGTGCGGGTCATGGTGCTCCTCGCCGGGATGGTGGTGGCGATCAGTGTGGGTATGCTTTCCGGGTTCTACCCTGCACGGAAAGCCTCGCGGATGAGTCCGGTGGAAGCAGTGAGGTACGAATAAGATATGCGTGATTCATTAGCGCTCGTGTATCGGAACGTGAAGCAGCGCAAGGCGCGTTCTGCGCTCACCATACTCGGCATCACGGTAGGTATCGGTGCGGTCATCGCGCTGATTTCTATCGGCATGGGTATGCAGGCGGCCATCACGGATCAGCTCATTGAGATGGCTGACGTGATCATGGTGACGCCCGGCGCACAGGAATTCGGTGCCTTCGGCACGTTCGGCCGATTCACCGACCGCGATCTTGATTACGTGAGACGGATCGATGGTGTCAAGGATGTCGTCGGGATGAGAGGCGAAACAGAAGACGTGGCATACCGAGATGAGACCTTCAGGCTCACGGTTACCGGCATCGATCCGGACGATATCGTGGCGGTCTTCGGCGAAACGATTCGGCGTGAAGAAGGGGAGGAAGGGATGGCAGCAGGACGGGACCTGCGTGAGAACGATAAACAGGCCTGTGAAATCGGATACAGCATTGCCTATGATTATTTTGACCAGGATATCGGCGTTAACGATCGGCTCACGATCAACGGGAGCAAGTTCAGAGTGGTCGGCGTTCTGGAGAAGCAGGGCGGGTTCAGAGCCGAGGTGGATTCGGCGATCTACGTCACGACACGTGATTCCATAACGATCCTCGATAACGAGGATATCTCTCAGCTCTTTGTCCGGGTGCGCGCCATTGAGGACGCCGAGCGGATTGCGGACGAAATAGAGGAGCGGATCGATGACAATCACAAGCTGGATGATTTTACCACCGCAATGACGATGGGGAGTGCCATCGAGCAATTAGAATCGGTCTTCGGAATACTGCAGGTGGTGTTGATCGCCATTGCCTCTATCTCACTCATCGTCGCGGCCATGGGGATCATGAACACGATGCTGATGTCCGTGATGGAGCGTACGCACGAGATCGGGATAATGAAAGCGATCGGTGCGAAGAACAGGAATATCCTCTCGCTGTTCTTGCTCGAAGCGGGCCTGGTCAGCTTAATCGGCGGCCTCTGCGGCTGCATTCTGGGCGTGCTGGGCGCTCGCGCGATTAGCTTCGGGATCCAGACGGGGTTTGACGTTGAAATTGCCGCGGTTGTCGAGCCTGCAGTGTTGCTCGGCGGTGTCGCGGTTGCCGTTGTGGTAGGCATGCTTTCCGGGTTGTATCCGGCACGGAAAGCGTCAAAGATGAGTCCGGTTGAGGCTGTCAAGTACGATTGAATA
>JBNGDK010000064.1:0-8470 GCA_049975405.1 Candidatus Methanospirareceae archaeon | reverse complement strand
ACGCGCGCACCAGATCATGAGGCAGCACCTAGTCATGGATCAGAGTGCAGGCATATGCATGTAGCTGTCTATCTCTCCACGGGTATATAAAACGTGCTGGCTGTGTATATGATGTTCCTCTCCGATTCATTTCACGGTTCTTGTAACTTCAGGTAAACAATTGGATAAACTCCTCGTTACCCATCTCCACCCAACTCCTTCACAGGCGGTTCGCAGCATCGCCGCTAACAGAACAAGCACCAATCCGACCAGCAGCACTCTTTATCGCCCGTTTCCCTCAGGAAACGGGCTCTTTCTTAGTACGTTTTCTTTCTCTGAAAGAAAATGTGTTAAAATATCTCTCCTTCTTGGCTCTACGGCTTCCAAACCGTAAGCCAATCTACGCGTTCAAAATCAGGATCGTTCGTCGCGATGTTGGGTATCCCGTACGCCCGTGCAAATGAAGCAATACACGCATCATTAGAGAGCAATGAATACCTCCTCGAGACCAAAAGAATATCCTTGAAAAGTTCTTTTGCTAAAGCTTTTCTCTGTGGGCTTCGCCCACGTCCCCGAAAACCCTGAAAGGGTTTAAAGAAAAGGTTTGTGCTAAGGAATAAGCGGGAGCCTAGAGAAGTTCATCGCTTTCTGCAAGTTCTTCGATCAGCGTCGAATCGCCAAGTTTTAGGGCACCCCGAAAAGCTTTCGCTATAGAGCCTGCTATTACGAGCTCTACCTCCTCTCCCTCCTTCAGATCGAGCTTCTCTAACGGCTTCAAAACTCTTCCTTCATATCGCGCCTTCACTTTGAGTACCATACCACCACCACTTACGGATTGTGGCTGTATGCTTATATATTTGTGGAAACGCAGAGGACATCGCGGTGTAGTTCATCCTTCCGCTCCCCCTTCGCCCCCGCCCCGCGAACAGGTTTACAGCAGCACTCCTTTATTCGCCCTTTTCCTTCAGGAAAAGGGCTCTTTCTTAGTACGTTTTCTTTCTGTAGAAAGAAAATGTCTTGATAAAGTCTTTTCTCTGTGGGGCTTCTCCCCCACCCACACACACCCCAGCCCTACGTCCCCGAAAACCCTGAAATGGTTTATAGAAAAGGTTTTCGATCGGGATCATCTTCTCGGTGGTACTCACCTCCGGAAGCAGCTGCCCGCGCTTCCACTCCATAGCCTCCTTGATCAGCGTGACCTGCTCTTCCTGAGGCAGCAATAAGTTCTTTTGCTAAAGCTTTTCTTTCAAGAAAAGGTTTGCATCGGTTCTCCCTTTCCTTGACAAAGAGCGTATGTGATTGATGTATGATACTCTATTGTGTCCGCCGGTGTTTATCGGACGTATTCCTTCCTAATTTCTGTAAAAAATTCAAAATGTTTCACATTTGCAGTTGCTAATATCAAGCCCTTCTCTTTCGCTGTTGCTGCAAGTATAGCATCAGGAAGTGCCGTTTTATGACCGTTATAATATTTCCGTCTGAGCTTACCTGCAGAAATAGCTATCCCCCCGTTCCACTTCTATAGCCCCCATAACATCTAATACCGCGTAAATTCTCGCTTCATCTTTTGCGTCTAATGCCCCTGATAATAGCTCAGCTTCTGTTATCACCGAAAAGAACCCCAGTGCTTCTTCATCTATTATTTGCAAAAGAAAATCCCGCGCTGTAATCTCGCCTTTGAGATAATTTATAATAACATCGGTGTCCACAAGATACTGAGTCTTAGCCATGCTCTAGTCTCGCTGTTCTCTTATTCCATTCAGCTCTTATCTCCTCAACGTATTCAATTCCACCCTTTATATCCTCTCGCTCAGACCAGGTTCCGAATGCTTCTAGTGCCTTCTCACGCTGCGCTTCCCGTTCTAAAACTACTTTTACTCTGCTATTCGCTGTCAATCCCATCTTCTCTTTTATCTCTTCGGGTAACGACAGGTGACCATCAGGTAAAACCTTTGCAATATACGTCATGGCTTTCATATCCCCACTCCCCCCATTAATAAATGAACGCCGATAATAAAAAAACTCCATAGTTAGTTCAGCGTGCCACGTATCCTCGACCGGAATCATCACGCCTCTTGGATAGTGTTTTCGATCTTCTTCCGCTCGCACTTCTTCCCGCTTTCTTCTTCTCCCTGCCCTCCCCGTCGCCGCGCGCCACCGCCGCGCTGTGCGAACAGGTTTACAGCAGCACCCTTTTATTCGCCCGTTTCCGCTACGGAGAGTGGGAAAAATTCTTTCTTAGTTCAGAGTCTTCCTTAGCACGCCCTTTATCTGCCCGTTTCGAAGGAAACGGGCTCTTTCTTAGTACAGTTTCTTTCCCGCAGAAAGAAAATGTTTGGATGTCAAGCCCTAGAAAGCGATGATGCAAAGACGGATGCGCGGTTCGCCAACTTGAATTCTTTTTGTATGGAGGGGGGGCTTTCTAAAAAAGTGCCGTCTCACTAAACAACTTAGGTACGGCTTATCCTCCGGGTAGTCCCCATCGAGATTCTGCCAATTTACTTTGCACAAAGCTCAGAACCGCTCTGATCGCCTTCTCACCGTCTTCATCGAGCTCACTTTCCGTCACCTTTCTTTCAGAGCCGTTGTGAAAATGCTTCGGGAACGTACGTAACTCTGGATGGTCAGGTGCATTATCCCAACGATGGATCAACCCTCTTTGTGCCCTGTGTTCCCAATGATATGAATAGTCCTCATCCAGTGATAGCCAAATATCCAAAAAGCTATTGTCAATGAATTTAATACGTAACTTATTCGGAGCACTAGCTTTGCCACCAATAAAGCTCGTTGTGTCCACAATATTTTTAAACTCGTTCTCTGCTATGTACTTTAATTTACTGTACCTATTATACAGCTGCTCACCTGCCAAGTTTTAGCTGCTCCTTCAAATCAGCGATGTACTGCTCTTTATTCTTCCACACTATATAATCCTCCCAGGCTGGGTGGCTCGCTATCTTCAGTGATTTAATCGCCTCGTACAGTTCTTCTTTTGAGAGCACATTATACCGCTCACGTATGTCCGCTATATCCGCTTCTGCGAATCTGATCTCTCGTTCGAGAAAGGAGATCAAGCTTTTGCTAATTACTTCCTCTTCTGATACTCCCACTATCTTGCTGATTCGCGTAGCAGTAACCATATTCTAACCTTCCAACCCACCTTAGTGGCTTTACTTAATACTTAACTTTTTCACGGTATATAAAGCACGGACGGATAGCCGCGTTACTACCAGCTCTGTAATCGCGAGCCGTCACCGGGGTTCTAAATGAACGGCGTGGCCAGTCGTTGTAAATCCTTTCGTTCGCTTTTCCGCTTCTTCGCTTCCCCCGCGCCGAAAGCTCCCCCGTTGCGCGAACAGAGTTACAGCAGCACCCCGTTATCCACCCGTTTCCGCTACGGAGAGTGGGAAAAATTCTTTCTTAGCTCGGAGTCTTCCTTAGCACTCCCTTTATCTGCCCGTTTCCCTCAGGAAACGGGCTCTTTCTTAGTACAGTTTCTTTCCCGCAGAAAGAAAATGTCTCGTTGACCAGCTCATCCAGTTCCCCGCGGCCGCGCACGATGACGGGCCTGACGCGCTCGCCGGCGCTATCAACCTAATACAAAGAACCAGGAAAGCTGAACGCCCGGTTCTTAATCCGCGTGCGCGATAACGAACCTCCTCTCTACTAAAGAGAAAACAGCCCGGGATCAGGGCGACGCTATAATCGCCGCTAGAGGGCACTCACAGCTGGTAACCCTTTCTGCTCTGCCAGCTAACAGGGAAAAAATAAAAGCATCCGGCTGCTCACACTAAAAAACCCCTACGGCTTCCAGACCGTTCGTGAGCCAATCCACACGTTCAAAATCAGGATCGTTCGTCGCGATGTTCAAAAATAGCTTCTTTATCCTTAATTACTACTCTATCCCTGCGCTCTATCTCATCGATGAGCTGGCGAAGTTCATGAGCTGTAAGAAGTTCCTTAACCAATATATACGTGAGTATCATGCTCAGATCGATGAAACGGACAGCATGGGAATCACAAACCTTCTTTGCTCCCCGGTCATTCGTAACAAAGATATAAGCTCGGTGTTTGCTGATAACTATCCCCTCCAACTCTGCTAAACCCAGCGATCTCCGCTCTTCCTGTAAACTCTCCAGAGCTTTTGATTCCTCTTCACTTAGGCGCGCTACTTCAAACATCCTTAAGTCAAAGACGTACTCGATGAAATCGTACCCCCGTTCTCTTGCCTTGACCAGCTCATCATAACCAGCAGGAGTAATAAAAAACTTCGAGTCCTTGAGCAAATCCACACGTTAAAATCAGGATCGTTCGTAACGCCCTGGATAGATTATCGCGACGCTCATCTAACAATCTCCAGGAATTCGACGCGCATACAATCCCAACACATCGTTATCCGCCCTTTTCCGCTTCGAAGCGAAGCGGAAAAAATCCTTTCTTAGCACAGGTTCTTTCGATGAAAGAAAGTGTTGCCCCAGCAGGTCAAGCACGAAACGCGTGGTAAAAGCTTTTTTATGCCCTCAGCAGCTAGGTATAAGAGAGGAGCATGAGCGTAGAAGCTGTTAAACGCATGGTTGCTAAGATGCATGTTGAGGAACTGGAAGAGATGCTCGAACGCGACTATCTCCGAAAACTCACCCGCTATAAACTGACCGACGAGTCCTTCCGAAAGAAATACGGCATGACCTACGAGGAATTTGAACGAGAAAATATCGTAGCTGAGAAGGATTATTCATGGGACGTAGAGTCAGACGCCCAGGAATGGGAAATGGCGATCGACGGGATTAAAACATGTCTGCGTAAATTGGGGGAGCTCCGTGGTGGACACTGACTCAGTCATCAAAAAGCGCAGATAATCGACGTACCAAAACCTATCGTAATTGAAGTTCTTTTGATAAAATCTTTTCTTTCTAAGAAAAGGTTTATTTTCAAGAATAGGAGATTATATGAATGTGATAGTGAAGGAGGAAGAACTCATATCCATCCAATTGAAAACCCAGAATCTCATGTGTTCACAACGAAAAGATTGGATTTAAGAGATTTTATCATTACTGCGCTTCATGTACTCGAAGAGCGCGAACTGCTCTGATAATGTTCTGTGTCCTCGATTATCTCCTCGATCTCCTCATGGTTCAGCGATAGTATGCCATAGGTACGGTCTGTAACGCTCTTCTTCAGCTCTAGTTCCACTTCCTCTCACTCACGCTCCCCGCTAGCCAAATCGAGCTACGTGCTCATGCTTCTAACTTCAGCTCTACCTCGCCCGCAGCAAGCGGCCTCACCAGAAGGTTGCCCCGGTGAAACTCCCGCATGACCTCATCAATCTTCCGCGAAATCTCAGGGGTATAGTACGCCTCCCCGCACTGTTCGCATACATACGCTGGCACTTCCGTGATCACAATTACCTCGTTCTCTACCCTCGCTACAAATTCGGTCTTCCCTTTCTGCAAATTCCCTTCACAAAAACTACACTTTCTCGGTTTCATAGATAGTACCTTCACCTCCTCTGTCTATAATCTTGCCATCTATCCGCCTCTGGATGTAAATGGTTATTAACCGCAGATGATCCTCACATTCCGCAACCACCACATGGTACGGAACTGTTCCTATGAACCCTAACATCAAAACTGAAGGACAGGGTTCATCATTCCTGTAATCTTCCAGTATTTCACCATTCGTGATCACGCTTTTATATCATCTGTTGAAACATTTCTCTGGAACATTCTTATTCTTGCATGTTGAGAAATAAGAAACGTATCTTCACGTATAAGTTCCTTGATGCGAGCAATAGAGTTCATGCTTCACCCCTTCTCTTTATCTCAAAACTTGATAATCTTGAACAGTTATTCCTTTTCTCTCAGCTCTTTCAAATAATCCTCACTCCGCTTACCCTCGCGTACTAATCCTTTGAACTTCCCCACCATCCGCTCCACAATTCCTTCCTCCACCTCGGGGGTCATACCCTTGATGAATTCGAGGAGCTTAGTGGCTTCTTTAAGGTCGATTACCATTTCTATCACCACGAGTATCATTAAAGCCACGTCTTTATATCAATTAAAACTATCGGTCATCAGGATCGAGGCAAAATTAGCCGCCGAAATCCTCGCCCGCTTTCTTCTTTGATACCTCCTCCAGGATCGGGCGTACCACCTCTTCGGTTGTGCCCGGCACCACCGTGCTCTTTACGACCACCAGATGGAACTTATCCTTCTGCCTGAGAACCTTACTAATATCTTCTGCAGCAGATCGTACATAACCAAGATCGATCGAGCCATCCTCCTTGGAAGGCGTGCCCACACAGATGAACGTGAGATCACAGTTTAGAAGTTCTCCATAATCCGTCGTGGCGCTGATTCTGCCCTGAGTTTTCACCAGTAAATCCGACAGCCCGGGTTCGAAAATGGACGATCGTGCCGCGTTTAACGCTGAAACCCTATCCTGGTCAAAATCCACGAAGAATACCTCGTTGCCCAGTTCCGCAAGACCCGCTCCGGTCACGGTACCGACGTAGCCGCTGCCCACTATCGATAATCTCATATAACGAACAGTCCTTTCGTTCTAAGGCGGTCTTCGATCGATGTGCCTCGTTCATTTCTCAGTCCCGCACGGTCTCTCCTATCCCTGTACAGGCATATAAAACGTGCGGTGGCGCGTTACGAACCTACTCGACCCCAGGCGTACCAATATTCCGGTTCTGGAGCACGAATAGTATGATTGCCAAAACCAGCAGGATCAACGCCACCGAATAATCGTCGCAGTGGATCCACCCCAGCTGGTACCCCTGCCAGCTTACGGGGAAGAGCAGCAGCATCCCGCCGCTCACATGCCCCAGCAGCAGATCGAGCGCGAAGTGCGTGGCAAAGCCGAGGACGAGCAGCGCAAACACTACCAACGCTTCGGTGAAGAGCAGCGCTATCAGACCGGCAATTAGACAGCAAAGAGCCAAGGGAGGTCGCGCCAAGTATCGCGATGCTCGTTTTAGCAACCTTATCTACCCAGCTCCTCGACGCCATGCCAAGAAACGGGCGCGAACATACTGAGATAGACGATGACCGACACTCCAAATTCGATTAACGCTCGATTTATTCGGGTATACGTGCTCCTTTGAACTTCACTCAAGCCAATCGCTCCACCCACTCGAGCTCGTCAAAACCACTATCAAATGAATACAACTCCTTCACGCCTACCTTTTCCATCGCAGCTACTATCGATGCATCGGTTATTGACAATCCAGGATAGCGCATAAAGATTTCACAGAGCTGATCATATAACATATCATCAATGTTTATTACCTTAATTCTTTCATGAACCCTAAAAAGAGTTAGTGTCTCTAGTGCGACTTCAAAGCCTGCTTTTCGTAATAAGTAATTCACCGTTTATAACACTACATAATCTGTTACATGAGCTATAATAATCTCTTTGTTAAGGAACTTAGTTAAAATAAAGGAGGACCTATCATGCCATTTGTCCCTCTTTAGCTTCGCACCTATCCATACAACACTATCAATAAACATCGCATACTAATCAGTTACATCACCGAATCATGTTCACTTAATGAATCAGTTGCTTCTAGTTCTACACTGCTCTCCAGCCATCTCTTCAAAATCTCTTCTGATTTCTTCCTTTTTAGCATGAGCGATAGCTCATCTTCTTTTTCCGCTGCAAATTCTAATATCACACGCAATAACTCATCTTCTGAGGTCGTTATACCACGCTTTGATAGATACTCGTATAATCTGGTTAGCTCTTTACTCTCATAGCCCATCTGGTAGCACCTCGTTTGTTCCTCTCCCCCTCATTACCTAAATTGCGCCATTGCAATAAAAAGCTCTCTGATCCGTGACGTGAGTTACACATGAAACCGTATCCAGGTCCAGCACGGCACCAGCATCCTACCGGCATACACCGGATGCTTGAAGGCGGAATAGAGATGTACGGTAGCATCCACATAGACTCGCGTGCCGGATGGGATACTGAAAAATCTCAATCCCACAGCTTCAGCTCAATCACTTCATCTGCAAGCTCTTTTGCAAGCTCCAGTTTTCCATGAAAATCGTGGAATGAACCCCGCTTAAGTTCGAGCTCTACCTCTTCTCCTTCCTGTAGATCGAGCTTCTCCAACGGCTTCAAAACACTTCCTTCATACCGCGCCTTCACTTTTATCGCCATGGAACCACCACCAGGTAAAGAATTGTGGCGGTATGCTTATATATTTGTGGGCATCGGTGGCATGAGGTAGGATACACACAAAAAGCTCCGAGTAGTGCTCTAACACTACCTCAGAGACGGAGAGAGATGTTCATCGCGTAATTGCTGCATACTCCTCGTTACCCATCTCCACCCAACTCCTTCATAGGCGGTTCGCAGCATCGCCGCTAAGAGGACGAACATCACACCCACAAACAGCACCTCGGTATTCGCAATACCCTGCCAATCGAGGCTGTAAGTGAAGTTCTTTTGATAAAATCTTTTCTTTCTAAGAAAAGGTTTGGGG
>JBNGDK010000063.1:0-8535 GCA_049975405.1 Candidatus Methanospirareceae archaeon | reverse complement strand
TTATGAACCATCACTATCTGATACTTTTTATGATATTTTTACGAATACACCGATAGTATGGATTCTGGCCGGGTGTGTGTTTATATCATTGGTGATAGTTTTCGTAAAATACCGTGGAGGAAGAAAGGGCTAGGAGTCCCGGTATGAAGACGATAACTAAAGTGCTCATTGTTGTGGGGATTATAGCAGTAATAGCTCTAGCAGGTTTTTATATCTTTCTCAGAAGTCTTTCACCCGGTGGCGTCTTTGGCCACGTAGAACCACTTAGGTTCATACTGTCTAATAAAGATGGAATACCGCACGAAGTAACAGTTGAGATATTTGATTCGAGTAACAGAATTATTTTCAATGAGAATTATACACTAAGAGCTAGAGAAAGGATACAATCTCCTGAAATTACCGATGATGAAGGTGAGTACATGTATAAAGTCACGGTAGATAATACGACGGAGTGGCATAACGCACGTGTGGGCGGAGGAAATTGTGGCGTTTTTATAACAATCTACTCTGGCACGCAGATCGACATAGATACTTTAATGTGTGATTAAGAGTGCTATTTTTCGTGCATGTCTGCGGGATGCGGAAGAAAATAGAATTCGAAACGCCGAGCGCGCCTGCACGGGCCGAGAGAAGTTTATCTGCGGAAAGGATACCACGACGATTAGCACGGAGCGTGTACGTGTTGCTACTGTGCTTTTAAAAGGTAAGTAGTTTATCACAACCCGTTACGATCTCATATAAATCCTTCATCGTTGACAAGGGGCACAGCTCTGAACCATCCGATTGGCGAAGTTTAAGGCAACTACCGCAGGCAAATATCTCGCCACCAGTATCAAAGAACGTTTGCATCTGTTCCGTCACCTTAAATTTTTCCGTGTCCAGAGATTCGCATTCAACACCTTTGGCGAGCAAGAATACGGTTACTTCGTCCCCTTCTGTCAACGCATAATTCCCAAACCGAAAAGCGTTCCATACCGTTTCCGAATCATCTGAATAGATCACGATGCCTATCTTCATGGGTTTGCCTCCTCACGTTTTGTACCGCTTAAACAACCCCTGTTACCCAAGTGATATATATCTTTTGGGCGTCGAGACTTCATCCCAAAATGAGGGATACCTGTTCATCCTTCGAACTAACGGATCTTGAGCCACTTCCAAATTAGTGCTTCTCAAATCGCTTACCCAAGTTATCCCACTGTGTACTGTATTGTAACCGTTCAAGAGCTTTTCTGAGCGCATCTACAGCTAACTGGGGGCCCATATGCCACTGTATTGGAAGTTCCCCTATATCATCGAGCACGGTGTTCTCTGTTATCTTCTTGGCTTGTCCTAGCGTCTTTCCCTTAATCATCTCCGTGACCGCGGAGCCTGATGCGAAGGTCCCTGCAGACCCCTGGGCTTCAAATTTAGCATCTGTTATGATACCATCCTCAACCTTCAGGTATATCCTCATACTATCGCCACAGGGGCCCCCAAAGGAATCCACGCCCTCCACGCCCTCAATTACACCAACATTAAGCTTCTTCAGGTAATAGTCCACGACCTTCGCTGAATATCCTACCGCTCTCAATACTTCCACTAATCCCGCTTCATTTGCCATAACGACACCACCCCTGGAGGATGATCGCAGATATCAATCGAAGAAGAGTTCCATACAATCACTAATCTTCCCTTCACGTTGCACTTGACTCCTTGTGCCTTTAAATGACCCTCGTGATTCCTTCAATCGTCTCTAAAAAAGTATCGAGCTCCTCCACGGTATTGTAAAGATAGAGCGATGCTCTGACCGTCCCATTTTGCAGCCCTAAATGGGTCATCAGCGGCATGCAGCAGTGATAACCGGCCCGCGTCATGACGCTCGCCATCTTGTCGAGCATGAGTGCGAGATCTTGCGGATGCAGGCCGTCGATTGAGAAGGAAACTACGCCTAGCCGATCGTGGCAGTTCAGGGGGCCGTAAACCTGCACCTTCTCGATTGCGAGCAACCCCTCCACGAGGCGTTCGGTTAGCCGTGCCTCGTACGCGCAGAGTTTTTCAGACCCGATCGCCATGAGGTAATCGACCGCACGGCCCAGGCCGATCCCGCCCGCGATATGCGGCGTTCCTGCTTCGAAGCGCTCGTAACCTGCGATCAGAGTAAACGCATCTCGGGAGACCGTTTCGATCATCCCGCCGCCGAAGAAGGTGGGCTCCAAACCCTGCGGATCCTTGAGCCAGAGGACGCCGGTGCCCGTTGGGCCGAGCATTTTATGACCGGCGAAGGCAAGAAAGTCACAGCCGAGCTCATGCACATCGATTGGAAGGTGTGGAACTGACTGTGCGCCATCAACAAGCAACAACGCGCCGTTACCGCCCCCGTGCTCTCTGCAAATCGCCGCGATCTCTTTGACGGGCGAGATTGCACCCAGCACGTTTGAGACGTGCGTGACAGCGACCAGGCGCGTTCGATCGCTCATGGCGCGCTCGAAATCCGCGAGCTCGAACCTGCCCTCCTTCGTCGGCTCCACGAGCTTCAGGACCACGCCGCGCTCCTTCAACCGCAGCCAGGGCAGGAAATTGGAATGGTGCTCAAGGAGCGTCGTGATCACCTCGTCACCCGCTTCCCAGGGCAGGCCATAGGCGACCATGTTGATCGCTTCCGTCGTATTCTTCGTGAAGACCACCTCGCCCTCGTCGCCTGCGCCAATGAACTCCGCGACCTTTCGGTGTGCGTCTTTATACCGCTGGGTCGCCTCCTGCGCCAGCCGGTGCGCACTACGGCCCACATTCGCCTTACACTCCCGATAGTAGCTCAAGGTCGCCTTCAAAACGGGCTCTGGCGTGAGGCTCGTGGCTGCATTATCGAAATAAATCACGTCACGCAGAAGAGGAAAGGCCGCTCTGATCGCTTCATTCATCGTGATACCCGCACCGGTCGCAGCTATCATTAGTTAGAACATCCTGGCATAAAAGAACTGGCCCTGTCATCTGCCGAGCGCGAAGGCCGCACGATGCGTTGCGCCTTCTTCACCGCGAGCGCTGGCCGAAGACGCGAGACAATAACGCATACGTGATGCCGAAAACCACTGCAAATAACACCGCTTTCAATACCGTTTCTACTAGAAATACCGTACCGCCCGTGAAGTAATCTAACGACAGCCAGACTACCAATGCAGTAATTGTCGCAACGATTGTCGGCAGTACTATTTTTTGGTTCATTACCCTACGTTTAAATCAAAATGCTTCATTAAAATAATTGTTACTAAGCCGGGGTGCACCCAAGCGAGTTAGCGCGCACGGGGGATAAGGACCTGGCGTTCTACTTTCTCTTTTGCGCGTATCAGCGAGATGGCGCCAGCAAACCTTTTCTTGGAAAGAAAAGATTTTATCAAAAGAACTTCACGTAGCAGGTTTTGGCATGGCAGTGCGAATACCGCGGTGTTATTTGCAGGTTTGATGCTCATGCTGTTAGTGGCGATGCTGCGAACGACCTACGAAGAGGCGGGAGAGTTTGACGGTTTTATCTGCTCCTAGCTGCTATGCGGGAACGTATTTATGGTCAGTATCAGAATGATGTGTGGACACCGTCGAAGCATGGGAGCTGACGTATTGAACGATACGATGCGAATGCTCGAGCGGCTGGTGGAGTGGTGTATGTGTGGTGGGTGGGGGTGGGGGGAGCTCTTTTATTTTAATAAAACATAGATAGCAATGATTATATGAAATGGAAATGAGGGCTCTGGAGTTCTTATCGATCCTGCGGAAGAATAATATGAGCATATTCTCAGTCCGAGACGTAGCAAATTTATTCCCGGATGCTCATGTTGCTACGCTCAAAAATAATCTAGCAAGCTGGGTGAAGAAGGGGTATATAGAGCGTCTGAAAAGGGACCTGTATGCTCGGGTCGAACCTGCTTTGGGCTCGGAAATCCCTGATTTTTATGTTGCGAATAAACTTTACAGCCCCTCGTATATCTCGCTGGAAACAACGCTTTCACACTACAATGTAATCCCGGAGATCGCGGTGCAGGTCACCTCAGTAACAACAAAGCCAAGCAGGGAGTTTAAGAATAGATATGGTGTCTTCATCTATCGTAGTTGTAAGAATAATGCATTTACGGGTTACCGTATTGCATTTTACGAAGGCTATGACGTTTTGATTGCAGATAAGGAAAAGGCATTGGTGGACTTTATATATTTCAAACTCCAACATGGTCTCGCAGTAGACTTTGATGAAGAGCGTTTTGATAGAACTATCCTTAAGGGTATAGCGTGGGATAAAGCGATGGGATATGCGGAACGCTATAATAACGTAACGCTCAGGAAATTAACTGATTGCAGGAAGTGGTTAGCATAGCATGCTAAGGCTGGAGTATCTCCTGGAAGCGGCGAAAGAACTTGGACTCCCAGCGAGTAAGAAACGAGCTATTCTGCGGGAGTATCTCCAGACGATAATTCTGAACAGCATTTATAAGAGTAATTTTGCTCCTTCATTCTTCTTTGTTGGCGGCACGGCATTGCGATTCTGTTATAACCTGCCACGATTTTCCGAGTATCTGGATTTCAATACCCCCGCGCTGGAAAAGAACGGCTTTACGGACGTTCTGGAGCGCGTAGAGCGGGATTTATCGCTGGAAGGTTTTTCACCGATGTTATCCATTAAGACGCGAGCTACCCTGTTTATAGCCTCAGTGACGTTCCCCGATGTAATGGGCGAGTATGGAATCACGAACAGGCGTGGTAGTGATATCATGATTAAAATAGAGGTAAACCGTCCAGACTGGCCGTTATCAACGGAATCGCATGTACTCAGCCGGTATGGGTATAACTTTTCAGCGATCGTCATGTCAAAAGGCGCCTTGCTTTCTGAGAAATTAGCTGCACTCGTGAGCAAAAGGCGTGGTCGGTATATCTATGATATCCTGTTCATGCTCAGAAAGAAATTCCCGTTTGATCGTGCGGTGCTTGCTGTGATTGGTATACGAGAAGACCCGAAGGATTTGATTCAGACTTATCTGTCAGGCCTGTCAGAAAAAGAACTGAGAAGACTGGCGGAGCAGGTAAAACCATTCTTATTCAGAGAGGATGACATTGAGCTGATCCTGAAAGCACCACAGTATGCCACCAACTACTTATCGGGTTATGAATAAACCTTTTCTTAGAAACCTTAACTCCGCTCAGTTAGGGAATACATTGGGGTGCAAGGTGTGTTTATCGGGCGCGTGGAATAGGCGCCTGATGTCGTGCTTTTTCCTTTGCCCGTATCCGCGAGACGGCGCCGGCGAGCGCATCGGGCCCGTCATCATGCGCTGCAAGCGGGAAGTGGATCCGCTGCTCCACAAGCTCGGGATAGTCCTGGTTCCAGGTATCAAGAAACGACAGTTGCCCGTTGGAGTAGTACGGCTCGATCGCCTATACGCGGGCGGGCTTTTGATTGCTAGATCCACGGACGGCAAATTTAAATAACCGCGAAGTTATTTTTTACGTATAGGTGCTGTAAGATTTTGAGCGTGCGTTCCAATGGGGGGAAATGTGAAGACAAAAATTGCCCACAAAATTACATAAAGACGGTAAAGGAAACTAAAAGGTGAAACCATAATGGAGAGCAAAAAGATATTTCTGGTTTCTATCATCCAGGAAGGTAAATTCTTTGTGGCGCGATGTCCAGAACTTGACGTTACCTCGCAGGGAGAATCTCTTGTGGAAGCTCAGGAGAATATAAAAGAGGCTATCGAGCTTTATATAGAGAGTTTTGGGCTTGAAGACCTGCCGGAAGTATCCGTCAACCCTTACTGGACAACAGTAGAAGTAACGGCAAAAGCAGCTGATGCCTAAACTGCCTGTTATCTCCGGAAAGGAGCTTATCAGTGCGCTAAAGCGAGCGGGCTTCGTCGAAATGAGACAGAAAGGCAGCCATGTCTCGTTACAAAAAGTAACTGCAACGAAAATGTTCAAGACAGTTGTCCCGCTCCATAAAGAACTTGCAAAAGGAACAATACTCGATCGACATCCTTCATCAAACCGGTTTGAGTAAAGACGACCTGATAGAACTTCTTAACTAGCCCTCGGAATGTTCACCGCGTTCCTGGCATCACGTGGTAACTATTCGAATGGGGAGATAAGTGGCTACAGACAAACACCCGTTATCGGGCACGTGGTATAAGCACCTGGCGTTGCGCCTTCTCCTTTGCTAATACCAAATCAATCACACCGGCAAGCGCATCGGGTCCGTCATCGTGCGCTGCAAGCGGGTAATGGACCAGCTGCTCCACGAGCTCGGGGTAATCTTGGTTCCAGGAATCGAGGAATCTTAGCTGGCCGTTGGAGTAGTAAGGCTCGATCGCCTGAATGCGGGCGAGCTTCGGCGTGGTATTCCAGATGAGTTTATAAGGTACGGTAACCCTAGCAGCGCGTTGCCGTTCACGCAGCACGAGCTCGAAGCTGCAGGGTTCGCGATCTGATTTCGCTTTGTCGAGCGAATTCGCCTCGATGCCGACCTGTTTGTAGTTGAAGAAGCTTTGCAGCTCGATGAGCTTGTCGATGAGCTTCGAGTGCGCCGCTCTTGACAGATCGCAGTGGAATACGATCCATGAGTTGTCGTACTTCAGCACGGTGACAATCGCGGAATAGTCAGAGGCGCCGAGCGAAGGATCGCAGAACGCGAATGCCTCTGCGTGCTGGAGCTCGATCTCGGCCTTCGCGATCTTCTGCATAGCCTCGAGCTTGAAGACCTGATCTTCCTCGGGGATCGGGCGGTTCAGGTACTGGCAGGCGAAGAATAAGGTGCCCTTCTCTACCTTGAGTGCTTCGAGTTTCCGGGCTGGAAGGACAAAGGGGAACCGCGGCGTTGAACCATCATCGTCGTAGCATGACTCACGCTGGATGTAGTACTTGTATTCTTCGGGGAGCCTCGGATCGATCTCGTTGATGATATACGAGTAAACATCATCGAAATGCCAGTGCGTGCCCACGACCACGAGCTCGCCCTCCGGCGTGAGCACGGATACGAGATCATTGAACCACCGCTTCTTCTTCTCGCGTACCGCGGGGCTTTCGCGATCCTCGATGTTGCACAGGTCATCCACGATGATGAGATCGTAGTGTGCGGATACGAGATTGCCGAGCGCGCCGACGGTTGCGATGGACGGCTCGCTGTAACTGCGCGTGCGCGTATTGAGCACAATGGCCTTTGTCTTTGCCGCCTGGGGATCGAGTGGCGCGGTAGTGAAGCAACTCAAATAGAGGCTGATCAGCTTCTCGTTACGGAGATACTGGCCCACGATCTCGTTGAGGAAGGCCTCGGCGTTTCCCGCAGTCGCATTCACGATCAGTATCCGGAGATTCGGATCACCGAGCAACCGCCAGATGGGATACGACTTGGTAAAGATCGTTGATTTGTACGTATGCCGCGGCTCCAACCAGAGCGAGCGTTTATGCCGGCGATCCAGCTCGTTGCACCAGGCATGATGCGGATCCTCGACCAGCCGCGAGTATCCCAAAATCCTGCTGGCGAACCGGAAGAGGTCGAGACTGCGCTGCTCTCCCGGGAGCTGGACCACGAACCTCATTCCTCGCTCACACCACCTGCAGGCACAGAGCTACCCCCTTCTGGCTGCTTCCTGGACTGCTCAGGGGGATAGCAATCGTCGAGCCAACGGTAGGAGATGTGCTCGCATCTGCTTCTCGCTGGCCGTATGCTCTCCAGCTCCTTGAGCGCATGCGCTGTTTCTTTGATCGTTTGCGCGGTTTCCCTGTGCGCGTGGACGATTTCCTTGAGTTCCGCACCGCTGAGTTCAGGAGCGCCTGGCTTGAGCTTCTCCATCAGCGCGCTCTGAATAGCTCTAGTAAGGTCATTGTTATCCGCTATGGCGCGTTGTAAGCCGTTAAGTAATTCGTCTTCTGTGGTGTACGTGGTGATCGCTTTTGACGCGACGGTCTTACGGTCGCTTCCCGCTTCTTCCGCGCGCCGTGTCAACACAGCATACGCCTCTTTCGAGATCACGATCGTCTTGTGATCCCGGGTCGGCTTCTTGCTCTTCCGTACCGGGGTTACCGCTCCACCAGCTCGTGCCGCTGCGCTGTCCGCACTCATCTGCGCTCACCTGCCTTAACGGGCGCGTGCCGGTATTTCGGTAGCAGCAATTGCCCAAGCGAAAGCGAAACAGCCGCGGAGGCGCTGTGATACCATAACCAACGGCACGGAATAACGGTGCGAGTATGTATGTCAATCACCTTCCGTTCGACCCGCTGCGCATCCGCCCCGGCATCGCCTTCTGACCTTGCCATGAGCATCATGTTTGTGCTCACGAACCTACCCGCGTTTAAGGAGGCCCGCGTTTTGACGCTCACAGAAAGCACATAAAAAGAGCACGTTACGCTTTATGACCGCTAAATGGGCTTATTTTGAGTTCACCTTACACGCAACTCAGCTCAGTCACCAAAAATGCGGGTGCACGCCCCGCGAAGCGGGCGCGCGGCGAAGCGATATCTTCTTCCTTCTTGGTCTCGTTTGACGTGACCCACACGCGGCACCGGCCGGCGGTGATGATCGGCACG
>JBNGDK010000062.1:0-8637 GCA_049975405.1 Candidatus Methanospirareceae archaeon | reverse complement strand
GTGCTCGTCCTATTTCTCGTTCGCGGTGGGAAATGAGCTTTGCTTTGTGTTCAGGCTCACGGAATAGTGTTCCTGAAGGCACCTGTTTTTGCCTGCCCATTCTAAGCGCTGCGCTCTCTCGCTGGGAGTAGTTCCTCCTCCTGGTTCACGATACAGAACGCTTTTCAATGCAATGCAGCCACAAACGCTTCTGCAGTCGTTCGTGAGCATATTCCACGCAGCTTCACGCGATCAGAGCGTGCGAAGAAGGGCGAAAGAATTGGCGGTGTGCGCGGCAAATACGGTGATTTGATTTACATACAATGCTTTTTGAGAACGATATCATGTTCGCCTACCTGAAGTATGAACGTACCTTCTTCGATTCACAGTATGCGGCAACTGCGTTGAGTCGATCGTGATAGAATAATTATTTCTATGGATCGAGCATATGACGACATTCCAAATTTAAGCCGCTACGAGCCAGCTGAATGAAGTTCCATTCGAGTGAGTGATGAGCTATCCTGAGCTCGCGACCTTCCTGCTTATGTCCGTAACCTGCTCGCGCTCAGTGGGTACGTCAGCTACCAGAAGCCGTGCAGTATGCATCTCCAGGCCCAATCCGTAAGCAACTCGCTCAGCCGTGACTTCCTCTTCGTTCCGCACAATAGTACACGTGCACGCTCAGGGACGTAGGTCAGCTGCTACGTGAGATGCAGGCAGGATCATCTCCCCCCCCGCCTCATAAAGGACGAAAGAAACGCACAAGAGTATATATATGCATGAGAAATGATAGTATTTTTAGAAGAGATGACAAAAACAATCGTTGCCGTTTATAAGGATGGCGTATTCAAGCCACTTCAGAAGATAGATATCCCGGAGCACAAACAGGTGCACCTCGTGGTTATACCAGAGGAAGATGCTGACCTGCTCGAATCACAGAAGAAGGAATTATCGAGCATCATTGGTATAGGCGAGAGCGGTAGCAGCGATGTTTCACGCAGACATGATCAGTATCTCTACGGAGGATAATAGTGCCGTATCTATTCGTTGATACTAGTGCGTGGTACGCGCTTTTCGATAAAAGTGATGCCAATCACCGTGCCGCAGTGAAGTTGAAAGACTTATTAGTTCATCCATTGGGCCATGTTGCTCTCTGAATAAGCGGCGTTAAGATGCCATACCTGTTTTGCATGCACCTCAGACGGTATCAAGGAGTTCAAGTAGTTCTTGTTTCTCTAAGTCCTGATGATGCTTCTGATCGCCCCATAACCGCCGGTAAAAATAGAAATACTCATACAGCGCGGGTAAATCACGACAACAGATAACCGCATGATGCTCAATCACCTCGATCTTCATGCAGAGCGGAAGCTCTTCAAAGAACCAGAGATCATACCGCTTCCCTGATAGATCCAGCCGGTTAAAAATGGCCCGTAACAGCACCAGTCGGGTACGTGGCTCGCGGAGCTCGGGCGCAACGATACAGATATCCCGGTCGCTCCGCAGGTCCGCACCCGCTCGTGCACCTGAGCCAAAGAGGAGCAGGGCGAGTACCGCGTCGTCATCCGCCAGAACTGCGAAATCCTGCGTTATGCTCGCTGCTTCACCCATGCCGCTACCTTCTGCACATACCGCTCCCGTGGCACTAAGAGTCCCTGGATTGATTCCAGGGCCAGCGCATCATTCACGCCATTGTAACTGTGCACCAATCGGTTCCATAACCCATCTGCTTCATTCAGTGCCGCTTTCATATGATCATCAATGATACCCCAGCGTAAAGAGGTGCGCTATGTTCGTATAGTCATCCTGCGGAAGCTTGCCTTCGTCCTTTAAGATCATCGCGATTATATCCGTTGCCGCCTCCACCACCTCTTACATCGCTTTATAAACTGCGAGTCGCGTCTTCCATCGAGCGCATCAAAATCCTCAAACTCGGCTAACCATGTCCTTATATCCCCGATCCGCTCTTCGATATGCTCGATTTTAGTGATGTATCTCCGCAACCGTTCCCGTTCCATGAGTGGTTAGTTCTTATTAGTTAAGTTAGGTAGACCTTTAAAAAGTATCTGAAAGAGCGTAATTACGCGCAGCCGCGTATGGTATAGCCGATCGATCTGCTGCTCATGCAGTCGTATAATCGTACAATCGTACCAGCTTTCACCCGCCCAATGTCTGCTATCTCGCACGGGGCTATACGATACGATCGAAGCGGAAGGCTACGAGCTCGTGAGCTTGGAGAACGCCAGCTGGGCTGCGGAACGCTGGCTGGAACGCCGCGATGTGCTCTCCTCTTCACCAACCAACCATCGCGGTAAAGAAGCTCGTCGTGACGAAGCACTCATCGGAGACGGGCGAGACGGTGGAACGAGTGGCGGGTCGTGCGCTAGTTCCAGGTGAAGGTGCGCCCGCTTGGCAGTGCTGCGATCTCCGTGGTTCGTATCTCCGCGCTCGTCCCTGTTACCGGGTCGTATGATAGTGTCCTGGACCTGGAGAAGGAATTCTTGTGTGATACGTTCCCGCATCTGTTCGATGCACGCGAAGCTGAGCCACGCATCATTATTACGCTTCTGACCGGTTCGCTCGTTGATAAGCTAGCGCTGCTGCTGCTCCTCATCGCACCGGTAATGGTTATGTTCTACCCGCAGTTGAAGATGGCCAGAATAGCACCCTATTATTGAACACTACTGCATTCTGAGTGAGCGAGCTATTTATGCCACTATTGTGAATGGATGAACGAGACCGATGAACCTGCAGCGGAGATATCAGCACGTGGTAGCCGAATTTCTTAAGCGGACCCTCGAGAAGTATCGGGACAGAATAGAGCGAATCATTCTTTTTGGCTCAGTTGCACGAGGGACCGCCGGAGAGGAATCTGATATCGATATTTTAGTGGTCGGCGACGTTACCGTTGATGAATTAGTCAACATCTCATATCCCTTATTATTAGAGCACGGCGAACTGATATCAGCTAAAAATATGGATAAGAAACATTTTAATTTCTTAGTTGAGAATGGGTATTCATTCATTAAAACTGTATTAGATGAAGGCATCTTATTATATGAAAGAATGGGAGAGACATCTGGATCGAGCTGAAGAGAAGCTCAGATCAGCGAGTATCCTGCTTGAGCATAAGATGTTCGCTGATGTTATTAGCGAGGCATATTATTCGATGTTTCACGCCGCGAAAGCTTTGCTCGCCGTGCGCGGTCTTTTTTCTAAGACGCACGTGGGTGTAATCTCTCAATTCGGCTTGCAATTTGTTAATGAAGGTCTTATTGAAGAATGGTATGCAAAAAGTCTGACCAAAGCACAGTCAAAGCGCGAAAAAGCGGATTACGATATCTTTTATGAGCCGAGTAACGAAGAGGCAGAATCCGTACTAGAAGATGCGGAGAAGTTTTTGGAGCGCATTCAGCTAGCGGTACGAGAGCTCACGAGACCATGATTGTACTGTAGCCAGCCAGCGGTTTATCACCCCTCAGGGTCGTCAATGGTTAGCTTCACAAATTTCTAGATCAGATAATGACTAGCTTTATCGTTGATGCCCGGTACAAAGCCGTGATTAAGCTACCCGTCATCATAAGACCCAAGTTATCCCCTATCCTGAGTTCTCGACCTCCCGGCTCTTTGACGCGGGCCTGCTCGCGCTCCCCCGGTACGTCAGCCCGGAAGAAGCTGGAAGATCGCTCAGCTAGCGTAACGTAGAGCGACAACGTGGAGCCCCCATGCTACATCTTTCAGGATAGTGAGCTCTTCCTTCGAGTACGTTCGTTCCTTGAGCAGTTTTCGCACCGCATCCCTGATCGCGTCGCTCTGTACCACCCCGCTTGAATAACCGTCTGCACCGCATCGAGCAGTTTTGATAGCGATTTCGCCACGATCGTGCGTGCGCACCGCATGGTACTGCATCAACCCGCGGAACGCCAGCTCTTCCAGGAAGCCCGTGCAGACAATGATGAATCCAGTACTGGCGAGACGGTGGAACGATTGGCGGGTCGTGCTCTATTTCCAGGTGAAGGAGCGCCCGCTTGGCTGTGCTGCGATCTCCGTGGTTCGTATTTCCGCGCTCGTCCCTCTGTTACTGGCCCGTATGAGAGTGTCCTGGACCTGGAGAAGGAATTGTTTGCGCTGCACAGAACAGCCGTATCACCACCACCACCACCTCCGCATGATACAAAAACAGCCCGTGGTTATCAGTTTTGCTCGCTTCGAGCAATGCTGCGGATCGGAATTGATATATAAACCCTCCATGAACCTCCTTTATATGAAAGATACTACAGCATTGTTGCAAGAAGCAAAAGCCCATGGGCGTGGTGCAGCACGGCGCACGGTTGCCGTTACGGCGGTTGTTGCGCTTGTTCTGGTCGCGATGGCCGGGCTCGCGAGCGCAGAACTAACGCAGACCTGGTATCTGAGCAGTTCCACGGACGACGGTACGTATATCATGTACCGTGACAATCAGACCGGTGGCACTGACGAGGTACCCATTGCGGGATCGGCGGTCATCTGGCTCGCACATGAACCCGCAGCACATACGATCACGTTTTCAGATGGGGAATGGCCAATCACGATACGCTGGGTCTCGGATGACGCGAGCGAAAAGGCTATAGACGTTTCCGTCGGGTACTGTGATGGAACGTTTCACGCCGGTGGAACTGAACGTTTTGTTCTTGCTGGAATAACAAGCGGGACAATAACCGGTACTATTACCGCAAACCCGATCCACATCGAGGCTGGACAGTACCTGGCGTTACAGCTCACGGCGCCCTCAAATACAGGTACAAAGGTAGTTACCGCTAACCAGGCAAGCGCTCTGACGAAACCTGAAACGGCTACCACCTACCCGTTCCCTGAGCTCGCGACCGTCGTGCTCTTTGGCGCGGGCCTGCTCGCGCTCGTCGGGTACGTCAGGTACCGGAAACGAAGCTGAACCAGAAGATCGAGCAGCTTTCTTTTTTCTGCTTCTCTTCTGCACCTTTTTGTAGGTTGTATGCGGTGGTGAGCTGTGCTGAGAAGTTCACGCGCCGGTACACCGCAGGTACTGCCGACTCCCTTTTTTGCTTGTTTGTGTGTGCGACTGGCAGCCTGGATGGAGAGCAGGCCCCAGTCGGCGTGCGTGCGCTGCTTGATCTTTACGCCAACGACGCAAGCTTTCAGAAGAAATCGCGCCTCAGACTAGCTGGTGAGCAGTTGCAGGGGAGCAGCTACGACCCTCCACGTTCGCCCATTTAAGACCATTTTAACATGTTTTTAGAGATTTTAACGGTTAAGAACGGTTTTTGAATTGTTGATAGCTATTTATATAATGCTCTATAATTATATAACGTGCCAAAACTAGAGATCAAGATTATTAAAGGACACAGGTATCTTTATATAGCTGATAGCGTTAAAGTTAACGCTAAAAAGCTCACCATCACGTTTTACGTGGGGCGATTAGAAAAAACGAGCCTTGACGGCTTTACGAAAAAAGTAGGTGAATTTGAGTTAATTAAGTTAAAAAAATACACCGACTATCGGCTTAAAAAACACCGCTGTGACGTTCTTGACCCCCCAAGAGCCTTGAATTTGGAGTTTTTGGCGTATGGTTATCAACAGCTCAGAGAACATTATGCAGACGAATTTGGCCGTTATCAAGAAGCCGTTTTTGTGAAGTACGCACAAGGAACAACGGCAATCGAAGGCAACACGATCACAACACGGCAAGCTCGTGAATTATTAAAGCATAATGTAACTCCTTCGGGTAAAACGCTTAGAGAAATCCATGAACTAATCAACTTTAGAGATCTTCAAACATATTTGCACGGCTACAAGGGTGATGTATCCGAGCGCCTGATTAAACAAATGCACGCCATAATTGAACGCAATATTTCCGATATAGTGGGAGCGTATAGGCAAATTCAAGTATGGATAGAAAAAGCCGATTATGTGCCCCCCCCGCCGTTTGAAATACCCACACTCATGAAAGAGTTAATCGCGTGGTATAGAAAAAATAAAGGGAGATTACACCCTTTTGAGCTTGGTATACGTTTGCATACAAAGTTTGTTACAATCCATCCTTTTACTAACGGTAACGGTAGAATTGGAAGGGCTTTACTTAATTTTGTCCTACAAAAAAATGGTTACCCGACCCTTATTTTAGACTTGGGTGATCGAGAGAGATATTTAGATGCCGTTGCAGAAGGGAACGATGAAAAATACGACCCAATTATCACTTTTATGTATGATATGTATCTTTCACAACACCGCCAAATTACGGAAGCGATAATACAAAAAATTAAAGAGAAGGAAGTGAAAGCATTCCCAAGCCATGATGAGTTGATAAAAGAGTTTATGAGAATGAAGGGTGTTGCCCCACAAAACAAAAAATAATCCTCGCGCTACCTATTTCTTAACTGCTCGAAGTCTGCTAGCTCCTTCGGTATCGGTGTCCGCTCTTTTCACGGATTTATCTCCCCGTACACCAAAAAAGATGCTCGTGGACGACAGGATACCAAAGCAGCTGCACGGCTTACCGCTGCGCGGACTCGCCCAGAACGTGAATGATATTACACGAACTGAAAGAGAAGGTCAGCGGATGCGGTGAGATGAAGGCGCAAAAGTACCGCACTGAGGACGGCATCGTGTTGGGCATATATGGGAGTGATCCCCTAGCCCCAATCTGGCGCATATCCGAGCGCCGCTAAAAATACGGCGTGAGAGGGCTTCATCTGGCTCCCATAGATGCGATATAAGCGAATTCCTCCAGCGGCTCGATTGTAAACTACGCGCCCTGACCCGATATTTCGTTTAACTGACGGCTGAGAGGAGGTATTTTCGCTGCAATTATATACCGCCGATACGCCAGAAGCAATAACCTGGTAATTATAGGGAAAGTTTTTTTTTTGGGGGGGGGATACTTGGCCCTGGGCTGTGGATGAGGTGCGGGAAAAAAATGAGCGATAAGAAGCGGGTTCGGGTCTTCTTCTGCAACCCAGCGGGCGAAATGAGCTGTGACTTAACAGTTACACCTGAGGTGCGCGTTACTCAGCGTGAAGGTGTTACTCAGATCGCCATCGGCTCTCACGACCTGGAGCTCACGCTTCGGTTCTTTTGTCCGTCCGTAAACCTCGAAACTGGCATTTTCTGCAGCACAGCCTAAAAAAAGCGTTTCTTTTGCTTTCTGGTTATCCATCGTCTGTCGCAATCAGGATAGTTAATGACTGTTCCGAGCGGATTATCAGCAGAGTAGCCATGGCCTTGAACTGACATCCCTTAAGGCTTATATCTTTGAGGAACATCCTTGGGTACGTACGTAAACCGCAAGGGAGGTAAACTATGAAGATCCCAAAAATTCCGCTGCTTATCCTGCTCATACTCGCGATCCTGTATTATCGTACTGCTGGCTGGCTCGTACGCGCCTGGCTCAGCGACCCGTACTACTCGCACGGGTTCCTCGTTATTCTCGTTTCGGGCTTCTTCGCCTGGCAAGCGCTCCGCGCCTTCGAGCCGTCTGAGGATCGCGATCACGTACCGTACCAGAAAGGGCTCATTGTATTCGCCCTGGGACTGCTCCTCTACGCGATCGGGTTCATCACTATCTTCCCGTTCCTCATGGCCGTCTCGTTCCTCTTCACCCTGAGCGGCTTGATCCTCTTCTTTTACCACAAACAGGTGATGCGTGCGCTGCTCTTCCCCATCGCGTACCTCATATTCGCTATTCCATTGCCCGCAGAGTTCCTGGATCTGCTCGGCTACCAGCTCCAGGCGATTTCCGCACAATATCCTGCCGCGCTTATCGCGCTGCTCGGCATTCCGGTTACACGGGTCGGTGCGGAGATACAGCTCGCGGACGCGGCCTTTACCGTCGGGCTGCCCTGCAGCGGCATGAACTCGCTCATCGCACTGCTCGCGCTCGCGGTGCTCTTCATATTCCTGCTCCAGTGCTCCTGGTACCGTAAAGTCGCGCTGCTCTGCAGCGCAGTCCCCATCGCGATCTTCGCGAATATCACGCGCGTGACCGCGCTGCTCCTCATTGCGTACCGGTACGGCGCGGAGACGGCAACCGGGTTTTACCATACGCTCTTCAGCCCGCTGCTCTTCATTATCGCCTTTATATGCCTGATCGCACTCAGTATACTTACGGGCTGTAAGGTCCGCGTCTAATAACTATCGAGCATCCCCTATGGCAACCGAGAAAGAAGGAGGGTCGGTGGGCGAGTTCTTCGAGCAGTATGCAAGGATCATTGGGCTCCTGATGCTTACGTTCGTCATTATCACGCTCTTCTCCACACCGTCCACAATCCTCGCCAAACGGGTCACGATGATCGGCACGGAGCTCTCGTACACCACGAGTTATCAACTGCCCGTGCGTACGAAGCTGGATCTGGGGAATACTCAGCACCTGCAGGCGTTTCCCAAACAGATCGGTGAGTGGTCAGGCTATGAATACAACACCGAGGGGCTCAAGGAGTCGCTCGGTGCCGATGTGATGCTCATGCGCGCGTACTCACACCCGAAATTGTACCAGCCGATCTTCCTCCTCGTTATGCAGTCCTATAACCGGTCGAGCTTTCACCCGCCCATTGTCTGCTATCCTGCGTTAGGCTATACGATCGAGTACGAGGGCAATGAACTGGTAACGGTACAGAATGCGAGCTGGGTAGAAGACCCGTGGTTCTCTGC
>JBNGDK010000061.1:0-8669 GCA_049975405.1 Candidatus Methanospirareceae archaeon | reverse complement strand
TCCAGGCCGTATCCCGGGATACCGTTCAGATAAGATGCGAACCCGTCAGGCGTGTAGGGTGCGAAGTGCGCACTCCCCGCATTATACTCATTGATGAGCCGCACCACAGCAGGAATATCCCTTATTGTAGCGCGTTCGATCGTATAGTTCGCGGTGATCACCTCTTTTTTATAAGCGGTTAGTGCACAAGATTTGAGCGCTCTCATGTTCGCATAGCCCAGGTTCTCAAACAGCGCTTTCGAGGCGTCGTTCGGGCCGTAGATATAGCAATACAGATAATTTGAGCCCTTTTCTTGGGCTTGCTGCTCCGCTTCCTTCACCAGCGTGGTAGCCATTCCTTTGCGCCGGAAGTCCGGATGTACCATTACCTCGGCTAGATAGACGTATGACTCCTGTTGCACGGAGGACTGCTTCACTGTCCAGCCGATCCAACCACCAACTGCATCGTCCTCATCTTCGGCTACGAGAACGTTCCAGTTATCATACAGTGCATAGCGCGCAGTAACGTCCGATTTTTTGTCTACGCCTACTGCGCATTGTTCGTTACCGTGCGGGCATAACTTCTCGATCGCTAACAGCCGAGCATTATCGCCTGCTTCATATGGTCTAATGCGGACCATTTCTAGCACCTCCTCCCAAGCTATAATAGCTCTTTACCAATAAACAATTTTCTACCACGGGCTGTTGCTAACTTCATGGTTCTC
The DNA here is from genome assembly GCA_049975405.1 of Candidatus Methanospirareceae archaeon. Lineage (GTDB taxonomy): Archaea > Halobacteriota > Syntropharchaeia > Alkanophagales > Methanospirareceae > JACGMN01. The sequence goes on along the minus strand of JBNGDK010000061.1, from coordinate 7,965 downwards.
TATCTTGGATTAAAAACAGCGCATTTATCGCGTCAGCTCATTTGTGTCAGCAGTGGTCGAGACGAGATTGATTCCCGTGCCAGCCACATCATGGTAACCTAATATCTTCCCTCCTCTCTTGTTCTTAGTACCATGACAAAAGAAGAGAAAGAGACGGTACCCTGGTTCGGGCAGGAGCTCGTGGAGTCTGATGCTAAAGCGATCGGCACGTACATTGCCGCACTGGTCTTACGGTTCCGGGTGCGGTACCGGACCGATATGTCCGTGCTGAGCACGGATATGGAGCTCTGGGAGACGCGAATCAAGCCCTATATCGCGCTCTTGCTCCATGACCCGGCGGAACTGCAGGACGCGCTAACCGCCGGCAAGCGGTTCCTGAAGACGTTCGTGCAGCAGACCTCGATCGAGGAGTACGATACGGTCATCGACGACCTTGAGTTCGCTTATTATGAGTCCTTCAAAGCCGCGTATCTCAGACACGTGAATCGCAGCGCACTCACCGGGACCATCGCGGGCTCCAACGCGCCGACACTGGTCAGCACGTTCATTCGGGATGTCGCGACCAACCGATTCTCGAAAGGCCGGACGACCATGATGGGCAGTACTATCCTGGTCTCACCGGTTGCTGAGCTCATCCAGCGCTACAATTTCTCACATGAGGACGCCATGAGCTTCATGGAGATCCTGCGGCTCGCGGGCATTATGTTCCTGGACATCGTGCCCGCGCCCGTGCTCGAAGCGGAGTTCGTCGAGAGTCTCGGATAAACGCGGACTCCCGCAGTTACCTCAAGTCCAGGAAACGGCATGGGGAGGTCGGCAGTGCGAATGCTGCTGTTCAGGTTATCAAGCAGCCTGCGGCAGCTCTGCTTTTTTTGCTTAAGCGCTTGGCTAACTGCCCCCCCCATCGTCTTTCAGATTCGTGAGGTCTGGGCGAGACCATATCCTTAAGAAACCTGCGGCTTTGTTCTTATCAGCCCCAGGCAAATGCTGGGTGTGAGCTAAAAAATGCCAGAGCGAGTCTTGTTGAAGCGGGCACCGGTAATCGTGGCCGTGCTGCGGACCTTATCGCGACAGGATGCGGCACGTGCAGCTGAAGAAGGCGCGGACGCGCTCGAGCTTCGTATCGACCTGCTGAAGCCGGAGGATCAGAGCCTCGCGCGAATCACGGAATTCCTCGATACACTACCGCTCCCGATGATCGTCACAAATCGAAATCAGGCGGAGGGCGGTGCATTCTCGGGCACCGAACACGAACGGCTCGCGCTACTCAGCAGCATTCTCGACACTGTGGAGGTTCATGCGGTAGATGTCGAGTTCTTCTCACCGGCTTTAGAGCGGAGGCTGCTGATCGCAAAGGCCCACGGGCGTCGCGTGCCGGTTATTTGCTCGTTCCACGACTTCGCTGGTATGCGATCTCGCAACGAGCTCCTGCGGATCATTACCTGCATGCACGAGCGGGGTGGCAGTATCGCGAAGATCGCTCTCACGCCTAAGTCGCTCGACGATACGCTGATGCTGCTTGAAATCACCCACGAACTCGCACGCGAGGGTAAGCGCATCGCGATGATCGGTATGGGTTCCTTCGGACGGCATCTGCGCGTTATCGCACCGCTTTACGGCTCGCTCTTGACCTATGGGTATCTCGAGGGCGGGCAGGCTCTCGCACCGGGCCAGCTCAGTGTGCGGCAGCTCAGGCATATGCTGGAGACGCTCGGCGTTAAAGAAGTCTCTTCTTGAGCGCGTTCACCGATTCGATATCCCGCATGCCGCGTAGCCCCAAAATACGCCCGATCTTGCTGCGGAACGTAGTCTCAACCTTGATGCCCTCATGCTCCAGTCGCACGGTCAGTCGCTTATTGAATCGCTTTCCCTCGCGATCATAGTCCGTGAGAATCGCGACTCGCTTGTACCTGCTGCGGAGATCATCAATGAACGCGGTATCAGGTTTCGTCGAGCACAGCAGGATCTCCTTGGTAATCCCCAGCTCCCGTAATCCCTCTCTGTCTCGAACGCCTTCCACGATGATCGCATCCACCGACTCGTTCAGCTCCTCTATCACGCTCTCAAGCTCCGCGTAGGTCTCAAAATCACGCTTCTGCTGCACTCGTTCCGAGCGATTGTCGTTGCTCATTGCCCTTCCCCACCGTCACGCGGTGCGTTACGAGCCTTAAAGAAACGTGAGCCTGATACCCGCTTGCTCCAGATATACCAGCCCCTCTCGGTCACTGTACTCGCCTGAGATCACTACACGCTTGATGCCCGCATTGATGATCAGCTTCGCGCAGATCTTGCACGGGAAGGCATTGACATAGAGCGTTGCGCCCTCCGCGTCCCTGCCGGCCTGTAGCAGTGCGTTCTGCTCCGCGTGCACGCCCACGCACTCCTCGTGGCGCTCGCCCGAGGCGATGTTTAGCTTATCTCGCCGGCATTCAACATCGAGACAGTGCGGGAAACCACGCGGCGCGCCGTTGTAGCCGGTCGAGACGATCACGTTATTCTTTACCACCAGAGCGCCAATCTGCCGTCGCACACAGGTTGAGCGCAGTGCCACGTCGTTGACGATCTTCATCCAGTATTCGTCCCACGGTATCCGTTTAGTGCCCGCCTTATTACCGCTCATCTTTCCGAATTGATCTCGCGCCGCTACGCGAACAGCTCGCTCATTGCAGAACTACTCCAGGCCAACCATCTGCAAATCGCTTTCTGATTAATACGTGCGCTCAACATATTTATTTTACAGATCACTGAGCAATCAACCCATAAACAGAAGCTGAAACGTATCACGAGGGACTCGATGACTGAAGAGATGCGAATGCGGAAACAAACCTTACAGAAAGCGATCGGGCGGCGAATGAACGCTGGACGAAGTGCAGCACGAGCATGGACTGTCCGGATGCTGATAGCAAATCCTCACGTACGGGTGGTGTCATAGTAATGATTCTGGAGTTCATTGCACTTGTGCTCGCGGCCTGTCTGGTGGGCACGATCGTGAAATTGCGTCAAATCTCCAAAGAGCTCGCAGCGGCTCGGGATCGCTATGAGGCGGCGCTCTGGGAAGCCAAGAGTCGCACCATGTTCGCGGATGAGGCGTTTGAGGCGGTTGAGGCGTGGAAGAAGCGTTACGAGGCTGAATGTGCGGCGAAAGAGGAGTTTATGAAGGAGACTGAAGCATGGCGCAAGAAATATCAGGACCAGCTCCACAGCGTCTCTGATACGTACCGGGCAGAGACCGGCAAAGAGGACGAATCGTGGGGCGATCGCGAGCCGTACTGAGTCTTCCTTCAGTTAGTCCAGAAACGGCTCACCAGAGCAGCTCTTCAATCAGCCGACGCAAAACACCTTTACGCCTGCGCTCATCGTAGTAGATAATCTTCTCGCGCGTGAGCCCGCTGCGCTCTTTTGCTCGGGCGATGGCTGTATCCTTGCCGCCGAGATAGTCTATCAGCCCGATCCTCTTCGCCTCATGGCCAAGATAGATCTTCGCTGTGGCTAATTCCCTCAGCGTCTCCTCGTCCAGCCTCCGATTCGCGGCGATCGCCGACAGAAAGTACTCTTTTATCTCCTCCAGTTCCGCTTCCAGCAGCGCACGCTCCTCCTCCGAGGGCGTCTCGTATGGCAGCCCCAGGCCTTTGTAGATACCCGTCTTCAACGTCTCGATGTCGATCCCGAACTTCTTCAGCAGTTCACCAATGTCCGGTCGGATGCTCAGCACCCCGATACTGCCCAGCGTGCTCAGCTCGTCCGCGACGATCTCGTCGCAGGCGCTCGCGATCCAGTAGCCGCCCGAGGTCGCGTACTCCCGAACCCAGGCGATTGTGGGCTTCTTCATCGCTTTTATCCGCGTTGCGATCTCTTTCGCAGCAAAAGGCGTGCCACCGGCCGAATTGATCTCAAAAATGACCGCTTTTATCCGCTTCCGCCGTTCTACGTCCTCAATCGCCTGAATGATACCTGTAGAAGACGAGAGGAAGCCAAAGAGCGAGCTCTCCGCAGCAATCGTTCCTTTCACGGGGAGCAGCGCGATCAAGCCCTTCGCTCTTATCATCTCAAAAAACGTCACCCTAACTTATTTGTAGCGCCTGGTATAAATCTAGGAACGGGTGAATAAGGATGCAACCCTCAACGCTGGCAGCACGCATCAGCGATTGGATACGAGAACGTGTTGACGCGGCTGATGCACGGGGCGTTGTCCTGGGCATGAGTGGCGGACTTGATTCATCAGTCGCTGCGGTGCTCTGCAAACGCGCATTTCCTGCTGCCACGCTCGGCCTGATTCTCCCCTGTAACTCCCCTGCCGAGGATGTTACACATGCGCGGGTGGTCGCTGAACAATTTGGCATTGAGGCGCAGGAGTTCGATCTTTCTCATATTTTCTCCGCGTTCCTCACGCTCCTTGCAGAACGGCCCGGTGGCGTTGTGAACCGAGAAGCAGATATCGCTGTGGCGAATCTCAAACCGCGACTTCGTATGATCTGTCTCTATTACTTCGCGAACAAGCGTAACTACCTCGTTGTCGGCACGGGTAACAAGAGCGAGCTCGCGATCGGATACTTCACCAAGTATGGTGACGGTGCTGCGGATATCCTCCCGCTCGGCGATATCCTGAAGACTGAGGAGCGCGCGCTTGCCGAGGAGCTCGGAATCCCCCGTGAGATCATCGAGAAGCCGCCGAGTGCTGGCCTCTGGGAGGGGCAAACGGACGAGGGCGAGATTGGCATGAGCTACGAGATGCTGGATCGCGTCCTCACTCTGCTGGAGCGCGGTAATGCAGATATGAGCCAAGGCGAGTTTGACCCGGAGGCGGTGGCGCGAGTGATACGGATGACGGAACAATCGCGGCATAAACGCGAGCCGATACCGATTTTCAGGCGCTCTTTGAGGTGATGCCGCATGTCACTAGGCGATCGAAGAACTATTTTTCTGGGCCTTATTGGTTTTGGTGAAGATAAGAAGCGGAGGAAAGAAAAGAAGCTTCATTAATCCTCCCAGTCTAAAGGTGATTTTCATCGAAATCACCGGAATCCTCGTTGAATCGGCAGATTCCCAGGAGAAGGTTCTCGTAGCTAATTATAGGAAACTTATTTGGCGTACAGGTTACAGCAAACACTCGCTAATATTGATTTCTTTCGATAATATTGGCAACAGTTAATAACAAATAGACTATAGGCTATTTCATCACCTAGGAAATAGGAGGAAGGAGATACGAGTCGGAGCGGTATTTTTGATATCGCTGCTGATAACGGGATTAATTTTAGCGGTCGGGGCTTTTGGAGACGACTATGCAGTTGAAAACTTCTACGTAGACGAAGATACCGCATGGATGCATGCAACGGCATATCTCACGCAATTTGTGGCAGATGAACTTCCCGGTTTGGAGGATTGGGATGGTGCACAGGTGGAACAGAAGCCGGTGACTGTTTATGACATTCACGGGAAAAAGTTGTTTTACGAATTTCCGGTGACAAAAGAAGGCAGAGCCATTGGTGAGATAGAGATGGCCGCTAGTAAAGTACTGGGCACTTCATTAGGTGGGGTAATCCTACGTCCGCCTTTAGATAGAGAAACCGCAGCACAGAAGGCTATGGAAGTAGCAGAAAAAGAATATCCCGAGTACAAAATACAATCGACAAAGCCTGTGTGCTATAGCTATCCAAAAGAGGGTGTGATGGTAACTCTGGCGAAACCCGAAGCTAAAGAAGAAAAAACGGTTATCATAGATGCATACTTATCTTCAGTGGTCCCATTAAAAGAACCTGAAAAGGAAGGTGAACTTGGAGCATGGTCAATCTACGACAAATTATCCGCAGAGGAACGGGCAAAGAGGATAGAAAAATGGGACAGCGATGCTGAATTCATAGCGGAGCAGTTATCAACTGGCATCGTGGATAACGGTGACCGAGGAAGTAGGGGCAGCAAAACCTTGTCTGTGCCATTATATGCTCAAGACTACAGTAACTATTGTGCAGCAGCCACAGGACAAATGATCGCTAAATACCACGGGACAACACATTCACAAAGTTACGTCGCTAGCTGTATGGGACTCGAACCCGACGAAGGCGGGGCAAGCGATTCAGATCAACTGTATTACTACATTCATTGCTTGTGGAAATATGGGTCTGATGATTATTCCGCAACATATGCCGGTGAAAAAGGTGAAATAAACGCTAATAGGCCATTAAAGAGTGGTATTACCGGACATGCACGATGTGCTAGAGGATACTATGATACAGGCAGCCTCATATATATAAATGACCCCTGGCCTGTGGACCAAGGGCTCGTGTACTGGGAACCCTGGATTTTGAGAACACACACTACAGACATCCATGTGGAGGATTATTAACCTTCACATTTTATTTTCTTTTATCAGTTAGTTTATAAAGAATAGGTGGATTAAAGGGCATGAACAAAAAAAATCTGGTGATTGTAGTAGTGTTGGTACTCATAGCAGCCGTTATTTGGGTGATAGCAGTGAACACTTATGAGGGCAGACTTTACGCTGCTGGAGTTAGTTTAGATTTGGAAGATAATAACACATCCATGATTGAAGAGATTCTAGATAATAATCTGCCTGTTTCTTACACCATGCAAAATAAAGACAGGATAAGGCATTACGCAGTTATTCCTTCGTCCGAATTCGACAGTTTAAAAGAAACTTTAAGGGATAACGAAGGAATAGGAATCATAGCAGTTAAACAGGAAGATGAAGATATATACGCTTTCATTAGCCTGTTAGATGATACTCATGCCGATACAAACAAACTTCAGGAGCATCTCGACAAATACTCGCTGGAAGTAAAAGAGGTTAACAGGATGTATGTAAGATTTGAAAAAGACGTACAGTATAGAGAGATAGAACACACACTGGATCTATTAAAAAAAGAAAATAATGTAATCAGCGCTTATCCTGATCTTCTTGAAGGGTGAAAATATTTAAACGTTTCAAGCACTTAAATTATAGATCATGAGCATTAAAAAACATGAACCAAAAAATTGGTTATTGTAGTGGTGTTGGCAATTACAGCAGCTTTTGTTGGGGTGATGGTAGTGAATACTGATACCAATGATGATAATTCTGTATCGGGGGCTTCCCAGGATGGCTATCCACTTGAAGACTTCTATGTAGACGAAGATACGGCGTGGAGACATGCAGTTGTATTTGCCACAGATTGGGTGTCAGAGGGCACTCCAGGTTTAGAAGACTGGGAGGGTGCAGAAGCGCAAAAAGGCCCGGTAACTGTCTATGATATTCACGGGAAAAAGTTGTTTTACGAGTTTACAGTGACAAAGGATGGTAGGGCTATTGGTGAAATGGAGATGGCTGCCAGTAAAGTGCTTGGCAGTTCATTACATAGGGTAATCCTAAGTCCACCGTTGAATAGAGAAACCGCAGCACAGAAGGCTATAGAAGTAGCAGAAAAAGAATATCCAAACTACAAAATAAGCTCTACAAAACCTGTGTGTTATAGCTATCTTAACAAAAGAGGGTGTGATGGTAACTTTAGTAAAACCGGGAGCCAAAGAAGAAAAAACGGTTATAATAGACGCATAATTATCTTCAGTGGTCCCATTAAAAGAACCTGAAAAGGAAGGTGAACTTGGAGCATGGTCAATCTACGACAAAATACCCGCCGAAGAACGGGTTGAGAGGGTAGAACAGTGGAATGAGGTCGCTAAACATGTTAATGAGTGCAAAATGTCTGAAATGTCTGGTGTTATATCTAAACAGCCTTAAACTAAGCTATAAGAATTAAAAATCATGAACAAAAAAAATCTGATGATTGTAGTAGTGTTGGTACTCATAGCAGCCGTTATTTGGGTGATAGCAGTGAACACTTATGAGGGTAGACTTTACGCTGGTGGGATTCGTTTAGGTTTGAAAGAGGATAACATTACGTCTGGGACCGAAGAGCTTTTGCGCGATAACCTACCGATATCATTTACCGCAAGAAAAGTATACTGGATCAG
>JBNGDK010000060.1:0-9263 GCA_049975405.1 Candidatus Methanospirareceae archaeon | reverse complement strand
GGGTCTCTGCGCTATATATCATTCATTTTTTAATGAAGTAACTTCTGGTTTTTTCTATAAGCACGAATTCTCTTCTGTATCCGGAGCATCAAGAGGAGATGGACCAGAGGATTATCTACGGTGGTATCGGGAGCATCGTGAAGTATCTCGGAATCTTGATGGTTATTCCGCTCATCATGGCGGCGTGGTACGGTGAGCGCACCTTATCGCCGTTTATGGTGACGACCTGGCTGATCCCGCTCGGGATCACCATCACCTGTGGCATCATCCTGGAGAAGCGGCTCGGCACGGTGGGGGTGATCAAGCGTCGCGAGGGCTTTGCAATCGTAGGGCTCGGCTGGCTCACAGTGGCCTTCTTCGGCTCACTCCCCTATATTACCTCCGGAACGCTCGGACCGATCGATGCCTTTTTTGAATCAATGTCCGCATTCACCACAACAGGCTCCACGGTGATGGTTGAGCTTGAGCAGATCGACCTGAGCATACTATTCTGGCGTAGCTTCTCGCAGTGGATCGGCGGCATGGGCGTCATTCTCCTCTTCATCGCGATCCTGCCCACCTTTGGCATTGCCGGGAGCCAGCTCTTCGACCGCGAGTTCCCGGGGCCGATGGCTGAACGAATTCGACCGCGCGTGCAAGTGACCGCACGCATGCTCTGGTCCATTTACGTGCTGTTGACCGGCGCGGAGATCCTCTTGCTCTACTTCCTCGCGCAGATGACGCCCTTCCACGCCTTCTGCACCGCGTTCAGCACGATGCCGACCGGTGGCTTCTCACCACTATCAGCCAATATTGGTGGGTACAACAACCAAACCGCAGATTTCATCATTATGCTCTTCATGTTCCTCGGCGGTATGAATTTCATTCTGCACTACTCGCTGATCCGAAAACCCCAGCGGATCATCGCAAATAAGGAATTTCAGGTCTATTGCGCCTTCATCTTCGGTGCAATCGCGATCATCGTCACTGATCTTTACATACATAGCTATTATGCTTCCTTCCTCGAAGCGTTCCGCTACGGTGGCTTTCAGGCTATCTCCTTCATGACCACCACGGGCTTCACCACTGCTGACTTCGATGCCTGGACGCATTTGTCGAAGATCATCCTCCTGAGCCTCATGTTCGTCGGCGGCTGCGGCGGGTCAACCGGGGGGAGCATCAAGGTTATCCGCGTCTATGTGCTGCTCAAATACATAGGGCAGCGAATTCGACAGATACTCTATCCACACGCGATCTTCGTGCTGAAGAGCGGCAGGAAGCCGATCTCCGACGATATTATCCAGGGGATTGCCGCGTTCATCTTCTCCTATTTCTTGCTCTTCGTTATCTGCTCTATCCTCATGACCGCGATAGGGTTTGATATCCTGAGCGCAGCATCGGCAGTAGCCGCGACACTCGGTAACGTGGGCCCCGGTTTTGGGCTCGTGGCTGCCAATTACGCCGCGGTTCCTGTAACGGGTAAGATCATCCTCTCGTTTTGTATGTGGATCGGGCGTTTGGAGCTCTTCACCGTTCTGGTGCTGCTCACTCCCGCATTCTGGAAAGGATAAACCGTAGCCTACGTGCTACACTGTGCAGAGACTCTCTGCAGTACGTTTGTCAGATAACGTCACAAGAGAAAGCCGAAACGTCTACGAGTAGAACTCTTACCGCAAGTTCTAACTCTGTTGTTCAGTTCAGGGCGAAAAAAGCGCGTTAATCCTATCTACTTCTTTCGCCTTCGCAAAGACCGTGACATGATCGCCCGCCTGAAACGGGATATCGCCGCTGGGCAGGATGAGTTCATCATTCCGCTCGATCGCCACCACCGTTCCGCCCTTCATCCTCAGCTCCGAGAGCTCTTTGCCCACAGCACGCGAATTTTCCGAGATCACGACCTCGAAAATATCCGCTTTACCGCGGCCGATCGTGATGAAATCCTTTATCCGTGGCCGCTTCGCCGAGATATACAGGTGGCGAGCAACGGTCATATCAGGGTTCTCGAGCATAACAACATCCGCTTTCTTGAACATCTCCACATGCTCTTCCTGATTTACGATCGCAACGGTGCTCTTCGTCCCCAATTCCTTGGCCGTGAGCGTCATCATCAGGTTATCAGCGTCGTCCGAGGTCGTGGCTATAAGTGCGTCCGCCCGCTGCGCGTTCGCTTCCTCCAGGGTTGACTTCTGCGTGGCGTCGCCGGCAATGGTGAGGACGTCATACTGCTCCGCGATCTCCTTGCAGCGCTTCTCGTTCTCATCGATGACCACGACGTCGTTCTTGTCACGCGTGGCGATATTCACCAGATTCTTGCCAATTCCGCCCAGTCCCACGATTATCAGATACACGCTGCGTTCCTCACTAATTCTTCATCATGTAGTATAATATCACTTTCTATTTTTCCTGTAGCCAGGTCTCGAGCAATCGTAATCCCGCTTCGCGAGCCGCATCTACGAGCTCCACGTGCTCGCCGCCACCCTGTGCGAGCTCCGCGGTGCCACCGCCACTGCCGCCGAGCACGCCTGTCACGTGCTTGATGAGCTCGCCAGCATGGAGTTTATCGCTGAGCGATTTCGGGAGAGCAGCAACAGCCGATGCACGAGCCTCGCCCCGGTTGAGCAAGATCGCCACGTAGTTATCCTCAGCGAGCTGTGACGCGATCTTCAGCATCCCCTTGGCATCGGCCTCGGACAGCACCGCCGCGATCACGTTCACCCCACTGATCACCTGTGCATGGCCTTTTAACCGCTCCAGCTCCAGATTCGCGAGCTCGCCGCGCAATCGCTCGGTCTCTTTCCGTAATTCTTTCCACTCCGCGAAGAACCGTTCCACGACCCCGGGCAGCTTCTCCGGCGGCACTTTGAGCACCGCTGCAGACTCCTTAATTAGCTCTTCCTGTGCCTGGATCGCTTCTATTGCTGCTTCACCGGCCGCGTACTCCAATCGCTCGACGCCATCCTGGATACGTTCGATGCGCAGGATTTTTATCGGGCCGACTTCCCCCGTCTTCGCGAGGTGCGTGCCCGCACAGGCCTGCACATCCAGATCATCACCGATCCGCACGATTCGTATCTGCTCACCAACAGGCACACCGCCCTGGTAAATACGCGAGCCGTAGCGCTTTTCCGCCTCGCTCCGCTCCACAAAGCCCGTCGTGATCGGGAGATCGTCCATAACGATTTTGTTGGCGAGCAGCTCGATCGCCCGTCGCTCATCATCGGAAATCCGCTTGAAGTGCGCGATATCGATTCTCGCCCGCTTTTCACCCTTCTGCGCGCCCGCTTGCCAGACGTGCTCACCCAATATCTTTCGTGCCGCAGAGACAACGATATGCGTTGCTGTATGGTGCTTCTTATGTGCGATCCGGCGTGTAAGGTCTATTTTCCCGGTTATAGTAGCGCCCTTCGGTATGTCCCGGACTCGCGCATCTGCCAGTTTATGGAATATAACACCCTCGACGCTCTGCACATCACTGACTCTGAATCGTTCATGCTCCGCCTCTTCAGACGCGCCCATGGCCAGGTAACCCGTATCGGCCGGTTGACCGCCACCTTCGGGAAAGAAGAGCGTCTGATCCAGAATAACCGAATCGTCGAGCGTCTCCAGAACCGTGGCCGTGAATTCCACCGCGCGCGGCGTTTCGTAATACAGCTTCTTTGTCGCCGGAATGCCCTTTATCTCTTCTTGCAGCCGCACCACAAACGGCGCCAGCTCCTCCTTTTGCTCCTCGCTATGCAGCTTTGCCACCAGCGTATAGAAATTCTCGGGGATATTCACTGCGAGATCCATGCTCTGAGGCAGAGAGTTGACCACCTCTTTCACAAATTCCGGCGGGAGCCCGTGGGTATCGTATAAATTGATGAGCTGCCCGACCGGAACTTCTCGCTCAGCCGTTCCCTTGTACTCCTTAACGAGCTGCTTGATGATTCGCTCGCCCTTCACCAGGGTCTCATCGTATCGCTGTTTCTCGAGCGAGACAATCTCGATGATTCGCTCTACTGACCGCTCCAACTCAGGGAACGAATGTCTGAGCGTCTTGATCTGCAGGAGAATGAGCTCTTCTAGTGGTGTCTTGATCATTAATGATTTCAACATCCGATAGGAGCGCCGCAAAACGAGCCGTGCGAGATAGCCCTCTTTTGCATTCGAGGGTACGATCCCGTCCGCGAGCATGAACGCCAGGCATTTCGTGTGGTCTGCAATGGCATACACGGTCTCAATCGGCTCCAGTATGCGCGTCAACTCCTCGAATGGAAGCCCCACCCGCTGTGCGATCTCACGCCGGTTCAGAGCACCGGAAAGGCTCGCCTGTGTGCGTATGAGCTCAGGATGCGTCTCCAGCGGGTGCTCGATCCCCGCAGCATTCACCAATTCAGTGATTACCGCAGGGAACATGGCATCATAGACCGTCGGTGTGCCCATGGACGCCCATACGAAACGTTCAAGGCCGTAACCGGTATCAACGATGTACGTGTCCATCTTCCCGTATCGCTGTCCTGCAATCTCGATCTCACCATGTGGTGAAAGCTCGAGATCCATGAAGACGAGCGTGGCGAGCTCCAGACCGCCCGAAATGACCTCGAGGCACGGGCCCGCATTACCACCGCCATACCAGGGCGCCTCTTTGTACGTCACGCTCTCAGGCGCCACACCAAGTTGCTGCAGGAATTCGTCGCAATACGCTACGGTCTCGTTCTTCCAGTAAATCTCCTCACCCCCTCGCTTGTTGAACGCATGATGCCCCATCATCTCAAAGATGGTCAGATGGCGGCCGGTTCGCCCGATAGACTCAAGATCCTCGAGTCGTATGCACGGCTGCGAGATGGCGAGTGGATTTGCCGGTGGCGGGACTTTGCCCGACGTGACAAAGGGTTGAAAATCAGCGATGGATGCGATCGTGAGGTAAATATCATCACGCCAGCGCGCAACTACCGGATATCTGTTCAGTCGCGTATGTGAGCGCTTGTCAAAGAACGAGAGGAACGATTCGCGCACCTCGTCCGGACTCCGTTTACTGAATATCGGCGCGCCAATGAACGAGTACGTTGCACAGGGTGCATCACCACAGATCGTCTGGTCCGGGTCCCGGGTCCAGAAAAAGGAGCCACAGTTCTTGCACTGGCGCCTCACGAAATTATGCTCCCTGAAATACGCTAAATCGTACTCGTCGTTCCCCATTTTGTCTTATGCACATGGGGACGCGGGGCATAAAAAGTTATATGGTATCACATCGGAGCTGTCTGAGAGCAGATATACCAAAAAACTATTCTACTGAGAGAACATTTATCTCATTAGAGATGTACGGCGTGCTCTCGGGCGATCGGATTGTTATAACAGCAGACGCGGAATGCTATGAGCAGAAAGCCTACGGCGAAAACCGAAGCAGTGGCGGGCGACGCGCGGGCACTGAAAGGACACTCTCACTGGAAGAAGCCGCGTACCTGGTCGAGACCGGTAAGCTTGAGGTCACAGCGGAAGAAGCCGCTGGCGCTGCGTTAACGCTTGAGGAACTCTTTCTGCATGCACGGGAAATCCAGCCAAACTTCGGCGCCCGATACCTCGTCTTCAAAGATTTACGGGAGCGGGGGTATGTGGTGCAACCCGGCGAGCGCGATTTCTTGCTCTACTCACGTGGCACCAAACCGGGAGCGAAACCCGCACGGTACTTCGTCTGCATTTTCGCGGAACGCGAGTGTTTATCGGTAACGGCGATTCTGCAGCTCTTGCAACTGGCACAGAACATGCGAAAAGAACCTATTATCGCGGTGGTCGATGCTGAAAGCGACGTGACATACTACGAAGTGCGGGAATTACCAGTCGAATGGGGTGAGAAACGGGAGGAGCGCAAAGGAACTGCGGATCTGAAAAAGGAACGGGGGGCTATCTCGCTGCTCGAGGACAGGGTCATTGTCCAGGACCCGGAGCTGGCTGAGCATCTTCATGAGACTGCGTTCTACGGTAACTTGACGAAGGAAAAGCGGCTTCTGCTTTCGCTGGTCGAGGCGGCATATTTGATAGAGAACGGGGTGCTGGTCGCGGATAGTGAGCTGTTCAAAGCTCATGCAGCTACGGTAGACCGCGAGTTTCTGTCGAAATACGCGATTTATGCTGATTTACGTGACCGGGGCCTGGTGCCGAAGACGGGATATAAATTCGGCTCCCACTTCCGGGTCTACCGGGGAGCACAGCAGACGCATTCCACTGAGTTGATCCACGTGCTGCCCGAAACCCATGTGTTTTCACTACCTGCGCTGGCACGCGCGGTTCGATTAGCGCATGGCGTGAAGAAACGGATGATCTTCGCCTTCATTGAAGGTAACCGGCGACGGTATGTGGCTGTAGGGCGGAAGAAGCTGTAAGTGCTTACCTGCTACAGTAGTGGAGATTATTCATACATACAGCGGGGGCGTTTTTTACCCTGTGAACAACTATGGTGCTGAGTCTGAGGGAATGAATAACTGGTTTCCTGATCACTCCTTCCGCGACATTCGATGCTTCTAAGGACGATACGTTGGGCAATGCGTTCATGCATTTCGTCATTATCCTGACACTCTGCGCGATCCTCATTGCGGTCATCGCTGCCGTGGTCTTCTCGCTCTTCGCGTGAATGTTAGGGATGTTTGGTGTACCGGCACTGCCGTTTGGAACCGCAAGGATGCCCCGGATATGGACTCTATCCGTGGAAATTATCGGCGTTCGGCAGCTTCACGGGCTCATAACGAGCAAGGCAGTTATCGCCATGATTCTTGCGCTCATTATACCTCTCGTCATAGTCGGCGTGCTCTTTGCCGTCTTCTTTATGCCGATGATGCAGGTGCCTATGGTTTATGGACAGCCGACAGGACCCAGAATGGGAGTATTTCTATAATCAGCCGCTCTTTTAGCCCGCTTCTGCACCAATAGCCGAATTTGCATCGGATAGTGCTTTTAAATAGACCCAGGGGCAATGTAGTGGCGTAGACGTATTCAGGGATACGTACGATAGAGATACCTACGATGAAGACGGTAGTAACAGGTGGTGCGGGCTTTATTGGCGCTAATCTTGCCGCCGCACTGCTCCTGGACGGACATGAGGTGCATATCATTGATAATCTCTCGACCGGGAAGCGCGGGAACATTATTGAGCTCGTTTCGCAAACTGATTGCACCTTCATTAAGGGTAGCGTCACCGATTTAGACCTGTTAAGAACGGTTTTCAGTGATATCGACTGCGTCTTCCATCAAGCGGCGATACCTTCTGTGCAGCGCTCGGTCGAAGATCCCCGCGCTACTAACGAAGCGAACGTGAGCGGAACGCTAGCCGTCTTGATCGCAGCACGTGAGTGCGGCGTGAAGAAGGTCGTCTACGCATCCTCATCTTCCGTCTATGGCGATACTCCCACGCTACCGAAAACGGAGGAGATGATCCCCAATCCCAAATCGCCCTACGCTGTTTCGAAACTGACGGGCGAATATTATTGCCGTGTCTTTTCCGAGGTGTACGGTTTGAAGACAATCTGTTTGCGCTACTTCAATGTCTATGGCCCTAAACAGGATCCTTCTTCTGATTATGCCGCGGTGATACCGCGATTCATTACACGGGCGCTCGAGCAGAAATCGCCCATTATTTATGGTGACGGTACCCAGACGCGGGACTTCACGTACGTGGAGGATGTCGCGCATGCCAATATCCAGTCCATGAAGCAGGAGGTAGAGGGTATCTTCAATATCGCCTGTGGTGAGCAAATCAGTATCAACGAGCTCGCAAGGATCGTCATGGACCTGGTCGGCGTAAACCTCCCGGTAATCTACGATGAGCCGCGATCAGGCGATATCAAGGATTCGCTGGCAGACATCTCGCGGGCACGTAAAGAACTCGTGTATAACCCGGGGTACTCACTGACCGCGGGTCTGGAGGAGACGATACGCTGGTTTCAGACCGCTCAGCGCTGAAAACCATCCGCCGTGTGCGCTTTGCGGTATGGCATCGAGGAGCAACTCCGTTAGGAGTCCATGACGAGGCCCTGTTTGACTTCTCGCGCCTTCTGCTCGCCCACCAGGAGCTCTACCAATGTGATCGCGAATTCGAGCGCAGTTCCCGGCCCCCTGCTCGTCACGACGTGGCCATCAACAACCACAGGATCGCTGACTGGTTTGGCGCCGATGAGATCCGCCTCCTTTCCAGGAAAGATCGTCGCTCGCCTTCCGCGTACGACACCCAGCCTGCCCAAGATCGAAGGTGCGCCGCAAATAGCCGCTACGAGCTTACCCGATTCGTAGGCCTTCAGTACCATCTCCAGTACTCGCTCGTCTTTTCCGAGGTTGATATAGCCCGGGGAGCCACCGGGTAAGATGACCGCATCGAAATCCTCGACGGAGAGATCGTCGAGCAGGCTATCGGGGATCATTTGAACGCCGCGCGAACCGACGATAGGGCCCTTGTGCAAGCCTGCGAGAACAACCGTTACCCCTGCCCTCCGCAAGGTGTCCACCACACACATTGACTCAATCTCCTCGAATCCGGTCGCTAAAAACAGTAAGGCTTTCACCATCTCAACTCACCTACCTTCACCTTTACTTATAATCAAAGCAGCGAAAATAGATATAGATTTAAGCGATTGGAGTGCTATGTATAAATCACGCGCCCGTAAGGGTCCATAAGAAGCCGCAGATTGCGTGAATCGTGCGTCCTTTCGCGTCTATGCTGGTTTGCAGCACCGTGCCC
This sequence comes from Candidatus Methanospirareceae archaeon, assembly GCA_049975405.1. Taxonomy (GTDB): domain Archaea; phylum Halobacteriota; class Syntropharchaeia; order Alkanophagales; family Methanospirareceae; genus JACGMN01. The sequence continues at coordinate 580 of JBNGDK010000060.1, read as the reverse complement.
GCGACCGTGGAAAAAGAGGCGAACGTAGATGAGAGCATTGTATGTGGGGCGATTCCAGCCGTACCATCGTGGCCATCATGCGGTAATAACCGAAGTGGCGGCCGAGGTCGAGGAGCTCATTATCTGCATTGGTTCGGCACAGCGGAGCCATGAACTGGATAACCCCTTCACGGCTGGTGAACGCTATCTCATGATCTCGAAGTCCTTACACGATGCGAATATTCTCAATGCTTATATCGTGCCTGTGCTGGACGTGAATCGGAATGCCGTGTGGGTCTCACATGTGGAGTCACTGATCCCGCCCGTGGACGTCGTCTATGCGCACAATCCGCTTACTGAGCGCTTATTTAAAGAAAAAGGCTACGAAACACGTGTTCCACCGCTCTTTAACCGCTCGGAATACTCGGGACGCGAAATCCGCCGGCGGATCTTGAAGAACAACGACTGGAAGAGTTTAGTGCCGGATGCCGTTGTCGCGGTCATCATGGAGATAGAAGGGGTAAAGCGGCTGAAAGATCTAGCACGAACCGATACTGAGTAAAGCAGCTTTAGCTTATCAGATAACAACGCCTCAGCATAG
>JBNGDK010000059.1:0-9952 GCA_049975405.1 Candidatus Methanospirareceae archaeon | reverse complement strand
ATTCTTCGAGTAACAATTCTCTTACGGGCAACATTGCCTCATCGAACAACAACACCGGCATTTATCTGTCTTCCTCAAGCGCTAACACCCTTACGGACAACACCGCCTCGAACAACCAACACGGCTTTATCCTGTATGCTTCGAGCACCAACACCCTGACGGAAAACACCGCTAACTCGAACAACAACCACGGCATTTACCTGTGGAATTCAAGCAACCACAACACCTTGACGGGCAACACCGCCTCGAACAACCAATACGGCATTCTCTTGTATTCTTCGAGCAACACCAACACCCTGACGGGCAATATCCTCTCGAACAACGAATACGGCATTTACTTGTCTTCTTCGTGCAACAACAATAACCTGAGGGACAACACCGCTAACTCGAACAATCAACACGGCATTAACTTGCATTCTTCGAGCACCAACACGCTGGCGGGCAATACCGCTAACTCGAACGAGTGGTCAGGCATTAGGTTGTCTTCTTCGAGCAACAACAATAACCTGACGGGCAACACCGCCTCGAACAACTCCTGGAACGGTATTGACCTGCGATTTTCAAGCAACAATAATACGCTGACGGGCAACATCGTCTTGGACAGCGGCTGGGGCATTGAACTGTATAATTCAAATAACAATCTCATCTACAACAACTACTTCGACAACAATAATAACACTTATGACAATGATAACAACATCTGGAACATCTCTAAAACTTCCGGTACAAACATCATCGGCGGTTCGTACCTCGGCGGCAACTACTGGAGCGATTATGCCGGTGAGGATACGAATGGCGATGGGCTCGGTGATACGCTGCTTCCCTACATTTCTAGAACCAACATCGCCAACGGTGGCGATTGGCTGCCACTCGTAAAAGCAGGAGCACCGCTGGAGAGATGGGACATCAACGAAGACTGTACCGTTAATTTCATTGATCTGACGATACTATCCGCGCACTGGCTTGAGACACCTTCTTCACCATATCCACGCTACGACCTCGACGAGGATGGTGTCGTCAACTTCATAGATCTGACAATACTATCCGCACACTGGCTGGAAACGACCTGCTAAGTAACGAAAAAAAGAGAACGGCACGAGGACGGGTGGATACCGGCGATACGGCTCGAGTGAACGTGAAGCTTCGCATCTTCGTCAGCCTGCGCCCGAAACCGGTAGGCTTAAATAGGTGCACGGCGAACCGATGGGCGAGGAAGTGGTAATAATGGATAAGAAAATAAAACCGATAAGCTCGTTGCGGGGGACTCCGATAATTCGACCGAAAGTGATCGGCGTTGCCGCCGCACTGGCGATACTCATCATGCTGATCCTCGCGCTATCCGGTGCCTCGTCCGCACAGGAGATTCGATTCACGGGCACGGTCACGGGTAAGAATCCCCCCGGGCAGATGGGAGCCTTGTGGTGGAATGTAACGGCGGTGGAACTTATCTCTGGCCCGCAGACTTCTTGTGATACTCTTAAGGTTGAGGTGATTATTTATCCACCAATGGGGCATATCGAATCTGGTATAACCATCGGTGATCGTGTGGAAGTATGTGGGAACTACACGTCTGATTGCACCGTTTCACTCAATAACGAGAGCTACTATATTGTGGTTCTATCGGTCCATAACCTCAACACGACTAAAGACTTTGCAACAATCCGAGCGGCGATTAATGATGCGGACACAGTGCACGGGCATACTATTATCGTCGATAGTGGCACGTACTATGAGAATGTTATTGTTAACAAATCTTTAACTCTGCGAGGCGAGAATAGAGATAACACCACCATTGATGGCAATGGAAGTGGAAATGTGATACAGTTAGTGGCTGATAATTGTACCATCCAAAATTTTACAATACAAAATGCAGGACAAATCGCGGGGATTTATATGGGTTCTCATTACAACCGAATCAATCATAACAAAATAAAATCTAATAGTAGGGAAGGTATTTACTGCTATGCTAATAATAACATTATTTCTGACAATATTATTGAATTGAATGGGGATTATGGTATTTGGCTGCATGGATCTTCAAACAACACGATCTCAAATAATTTTATAAGTTCAAATAACGCTGATGGTTTTATTTTAGTTTATTCTTCTAATTTTAATCTTGTCTCTGGCAATTATATTTCAATGAATGGTGATGGTATCAGGTTAGGTGAATCAAATAATAATACTCTGAGGAATAACATATTGCTGAATAATAGGGATAATGGTATTTGCATGCAGCAAGAGTCCAATGATAATGCGGTCTATCATAATAATTTCCTGAATAATACTAACCATGCTCTCGATGATGGTAACAACAATTCTTGGGATAACGGATATCCAAACGGAGGTAACTACTGGAGTGGGTACAACTGCACTGACAGCTACATGGGACCAAATCAAGACATCACCGGGCACGACGGGATTGGCGACACACCGTACAGCATCTCTGGCGCAGCGGGTGCACAGGATAGGTATCCTCTGATGCATCCAACAGCCTTCTTTAATACCGGGCAAGGCGCGTATCCGAGCATCTCCGGTACCCACAACGGGACGATCCGGCCGTTCTATGATCTTAACGTCTCAAAAATGTACACCTACTCATGCCCTGGCACCGGCGGGCATACCGAGTACGTCAAAATCTGGAACAGCACCGGCTGGAACGTAACCGCAACGTGGAACGGCTATAGAGACGACTGGCATTACCTCTCCTTCAACAGTTCGTTCACACTCCACGCGCACGAAACCTACAACTACACCATCCGCACCGGCTCGTATCCGCAGCTCATCCACAAGCACTCGTGGAACGCGATCGGTGGGGTGATAACCTGTTCGGAGTTTATTGACCGTAATGGCAAGCGGTACGAGGGCGGGATACCGGCGATTAACCTATCTTGAGGGCAGGTTCTTACTTCACTCTTTTTCCAGATTTAACACGTGAACGCAAGAACGCAGGTTCGTTAGTTAAAAGCAACTATGAAATCTTCCTTCTGCTACTGCAAAGAGTAACGGCACTGCGGGTGTGTACGGTCACTGATAAGGTGGAGGACGTGAAGGAGGAGCGGATGAAGTTTCTTTAGACTGCAGAGACATAGACAGAAGATGAAGGTGGTGGAAGAACTAATGGGGAGGTGCTCGATGGGTTGGTCTTACTATGAATAAACCAGATTTTAACCTGGAGCATAAGAACGTTATTGACTCATTTCTACTCAAGATTCCCGGTGTTGTCCCGGGAAAGATGTTTGGCTATCCTGCGTACTACATCAATAAAAGATTATTTGCTTGTATTTATGATAGCGGGGTTGGTGTTAAAATACCAGAAAAGGTGGCCAACGATCTTATTGGTAAAGAAGGTATAATATACTTTCAACCCCTGGGGAGAGCAAAAATGAAAGAATGGATTCAAATAAACAGAGAAAAATCAGAAGAATATTTGAAAGACCAAGAGATATTTGAAAAATCAATCAAGTTTGTATCAATATTAGGATCAAAGAAAAAATGGTATCTACTTACTGACGCATGAGAACTTTCAGGACAAGAATTCTGTTTATTTGCTTACCGTTGCCTTTCTAATGTGATAGGTTCCTTCGATTTCCTTGCCTGGGGTGAACTTTAAAGGATGAGATGGACTATGAATATCAGGTAAAAAATATGGAACCCAAAATGCCTGAGGGGTTTTTATGTCAAAGCTGTGGGATGCCGATGAGAACGGAAGAAGACTTTGGAATTAACAAGGATGGAAGCAAAAACAAGGATTACTGCCACTTCTGCTTCCAGAACGGGAAATTTACTGATGAAGGTATTACATTGGAGCAAAAGATCGAGAAAAATGTCCAAATAGCAGTCAAAATGGCTTGGCCAGAGCACAACGCAAGGGCCATGGCAAACAACACAATTCCAAAGCTGAAGAGATGGCAAACTAAGTAAACGAAGAGCTCATTGCATTCGAAACCCCGGGGTGCATATAAAATGGGCAGAACCGTCCCCACATACCGGACCGTGCTCGAAGCGCTGATCAAAGACTGGGAGAACTTCCGGAAAGCCTTACGTAAAGAGGACCGTGAAGCGTTCGATCGCCTGATGGATAAGGCACGCGGTCTTGCCAGTGCCGCAGGGTACGATCCGCGGACCGACCCGATGGAATCGGTATTCATGTCGATCCTTGTGGGGCTGGAAAAAGAGATTGCAGAGTTACGAAGCAAAATAGAAGAGCTGGAGAAACGGGAAGCTTAATAGTCAGAGTGATCAAGCGTCGCACCACAACACGCACCCTGCATGAATCGGACGGAAACCCGTGCCTACAACGAACCGACACAAGGAGCGTTTTATTCACCACCTGTAAGGGTGTCATTTACGCCCGACATACAGTCCGTAGCCGAAGTAGTCCTGAAGATTCTCGGGCACGACGCCCTGCCCTTGGACGCGCTTGACGAAGGCCCGGTAGGTGGGATTCTTGAGGTAGAGGCGCAGGGCCTGCCAAAGGGTCCGGAGTATCCCACGACACCCGTACCGCCGCAGAATGCCCCGGGCCTCGCCCTTGACGCTGATGGGGTGGACGCGAACGACGATGTCGCGCAGCCCGGCGTTTACCACCAGGGCGTGCCACGCTTCGGGGGTCAGCGGCTCTACCTGGGCGCCCACCTCCTGCGATGCCCAGGCGACGATCTCTGGCGGTGGGGGCGTCTTCAGCCAGGTTGACTCGTTGAGCCCGACGTACCCGCCCGGCTTGGTCACTCTGACGTACTCATTGACCGCCTGCTGCTTGTTCTCCAGGAAGGCAGTCACAGACTCGGTGATGACTGCGTCGAAGTACTCGTCCTCAAAGGGAAGCTCCTGGGCGGCTGCTACCAGGAATTCAGTCAGGTCGGCCACGCCCTCTCGTTCTGCCAATTCCTCTGATCGCTCGACCATGCGTGGGAGGACGTCAACACCCACGACGTAACAGCCGTGCTGCCTGGCGAGATAGACCGCCGTCTGCCCCACACCGCATCCCACGTCGAGGACGACTCGATCTGGCAGAGCTCGACGAGTGCCTCGGTCGCCTCCAGGCCACCCAGGTGTTTCGTGAGCCCCACCTCGGCCGCAAAGTCGAAGAACCGCTCTTCGTCCTTCATGCCTTAATTTCCTGAAGCCAGCTAGCCTGCCGTTGCGATCTGGTGTAATGCCATCAGAATTGTCGGGCTCAACAGTCAGATAGGTACAACTGAGTTCAGGATCCGTTAACCGTGACCGTGCCCTTACTTTGGTACGAGCCCCTCAAAGGTCTTCGTTACGTCGCCCAGGAGCTTCTTCTCTTCCGCACTCAGATTCGGCGATACCTGCAAACCCTTCAACACGCCGATTGCCTCGATCGTCTTGGTGGTCTGCGCTGCAGGTGTTACCTGCTCAGCCGCTTTCTTCGCGCGCTTCGTTGCACGCTTGTGTTTCATCCTGACGTGCCGCGCTAACTCTAGAGGTGTTCCAAATACCTCACCACAATATTTGCATTTATATTCTGCCATAATGTCACTACATAAGTCCGGGCTATATAAATATAAGTGATAATTATCTCAGATAGATGTCTGTAGCGCCCCTCTTTACTATCAGCTGTTTCGTATCTGTGGTGGTAAAGATGGCAAAGTTTCTAACACTTTGGGAAATGGATACGACCAGAATGTCTGAGAGTCCTGAAGAGCAAATCCGGTATCAGACCATGATGGTGAAGATGGTCAAAGAGGACTTAAAGCGGAATATAACTCTGGATGGGGGAATATTTGCTGGTGGCGAACTCGGGGATACGCCATCTGTGAAGGGACTGAACAAGAGATTACCATGGAGAATTGGGAAGTACTTACCATACATAAAGGTTAAGACATACCCGATTCTGTCAGTAAACCAGGTAGCGGGAATGATACCCAAAGTTCTGACTCGTTTTTTAGACAGCGTCGTGTCCCACTATCTCTCGGTAGTTTAGCAAAGGTGCGTTAGGAGCTTAGAACTATTTAAACATAGCACCATAATATTATAGCAGTAAAAAATGAAAGTCGCATACGTGTCCACCTATCTCCCGCAGGAGTGTGGCATTGCTACATACACGGATTATGTTATTCAAGGGATCAGAATGGTGAGTCCCTTAGTTGACATTAAGGTGATAGCCGAGAAGGGTGCGGCACCAGTCAAACGGGACAAATTTGAGGTGGTTCCCTGCTGGGATAGGAACGAGAATTATGTAGAACCCATTATACGCAATATAAATGACGCTGATATCGTCCATATTCAGCATGAGTACGGCATTTACAGTCTTGATGGGAGATTGCCGACGCTGCTTAAGAGATTGAAAGCCGCGGGGAAAAGGACGATTATAACTATCCATTGTATAAGGCCACGCCAAATCTCTACAAGCGGAGCGAAGGAGGAGCTTTTCGTTAAGAAGCTTGCGGAGCTTGCCGACGATGTTATTGTCCATCTGGATGCGCAGAAAGCGATATTAGAGCGGCTTAGGATACCATCAGTTAAGATCCATGTTATTACGCATGGTACAGCGCTCAGTAATGCAGATAAGAAAGTGTCGAGGGTGAGGCTGCAATTACCAGAAAAGGGGAAGATAATTACTGTTTTTGGCTTTATCAGCCCTTTTAAAGGTCTGGATCTTTCGCTTGAGGTGCTCAAGGAGGTCCGGGAAGAAGTGGAAGATGCATACCTCTTTATTGCAGGCGGGCTTCCTCCTAATGCACCCCAAAAAATTGTGGATTACGTAGAACTGCTCAAAAAGAGGATTGAAGAACTTGGCCTTGCCGATAGCGTAATATTCCCCAACAAATTCTTTCCAAACGAGGAAATACCCTATATTTTTGGCGCATCCGATGTTGTTTTATACCCGCATTATCACGAAGATCGGTCTGCCTCGGGTTCAGTTCATCTTGCAATAGGAGCAAAGAAACCGGTTATCGTCTTTCGGGTGCCGAAGTTTGAGGTGGTTAAAAATATCTCTGACGAACTGCTCTTTCTTCCCGGTGACGTATCGGGGGTTGCAAGAACTGCTATTCGCCTCTTTAAGGATAAAGAATTTGCGCACTATATACTTGAGGGAACGGAGCAATACCGGAGAATGACCTCATGGCCGGTAACCGTACGCAAACATCTGCGATTGTATCTTGGTGTTGAATAAGGAATTGGCATTTATATAGCGCACACACTTTGAACTTTGCGGGGATAAAGTGGCGAGACCTATCTCCATAGGGGCGGAATTAAAGAAGCAGCTTTGCCTGTTCTTCGAAGAGTCTGAGGATTACAGAATCTCGAAGAAAAAGCAGGCGAAGATGGTGGGGTGCACCCCATGTAGCAGTTACTGCAGCGTAAAAATGGGAAGCTATATATAGTGCTCTTAATTTCTTAAAGCACGATAAAGCACGGTGAAAAGCGAATGAAGATAGCAGTAATGACCTCATGGAATGACGAAACGGGCGCTGCGGTGCATGCAAAAGCACTGGTGAAAGCATGGATAGAGCGGGGGCATAAAGTAACCGTGTTCAGTTTCATTAAGGAGACGTGCCCAGAATGCAACTTTACCGGTAAGGATGAGCGCTATGTGATACGATGCTTTGGGAAGAACTTCATTGACCCAAGACCAATCTTCACGTCAGAGTTTGATATCTTTGTCGTTGAGGATTTAAGGACGCTTCCGATAGAGCAGTTAGCCCAGATATTCCCGCTGATTAGAGCGCGGGCAAGAACGGTTCATATCGTTCACGAAGATAAAATACCGGAGGAAACGTGGTTTTATCAGTTTGTCTGGGATAAAGTGATTCACCTCGACGAGCGGCAACATTTCCTCAAGGACATCTATCCCGATGCCATCTTCATTCCCTTCCCCTGCTTCCCCGTGCGGCGCGGCGATAAGGCCGAGAGTAGAAAACGGCTCGGGTTACCGCGAGATAAGAAAATCATCCTCAATTTCTGTCAGCGTGGCTATCTCCCGTACCTCAGGTACATGTGTACAGATCTGATGCAGACGGCGGTGATATTGTTCGTAATCTCACCCGGTTTCGAACTTGTGGAGAAAGAGGCCACACCGCCCTGGATGATCGTGCGTGAGGAGGAAGCGCTCTCAGACGAGCGATTTGATGAGTATCTCTTTGCCTCCGACGCCGTTATCTTGCATAAGTACCACGATCGATTCAATCGCCCGGTCCTCTCATCGGTTATCTTTCAGGCGATCGGCGCTGGCTGCCCCATCTGTATCCCTCGGCAGTCTGAGTACCAGGCGTTAAAAGACGAGGTGATCCACTATAACGATACCGAGCACCTCTGCAGTACGTTAAACAAGCTCTTTGAGGACGAGACGGTGGCGAGAACGGTGACAGAGGCCGCAGAAGTCTTCGCACGCGTGCGGTCGGCGGAGACGATCGCAGAGCTCTACATCGACGTATTCACCGAGATACTGAAAGAACGATGAAGATCCGACGGTATGAGGGCAATCCGATCTTGCGGCCGAAGCCCGAGAACGACTGGGAATCAAAAAATGTCTTCAATGCTGCGGCTATTTACGATCATGGCTTATTTCACCTCCTTTACCGGGCAATGGGCGCAGATGGGATCTCACGAATTGGTTATGCGGTAAGTACAGATGGCTTCAACTTCTTTCGCTTTGACCGGCCGGTCTTCACGCCGAAAAGGATATTGGAACCACGAGGGTGTGAGGATCCGCGGATAGTAAAGATTGAAGGTCGATATTTTATGACGTACACCGCTTATTCTGAGCGGGGGGTGCGGATCGGTTTGGCCTCTACGGACAACTTCCTCGAATGGGAGCGATACCGATTGGAATGGCCGGAGATGAACAACAAAAACGCCGTGCTCTTCCCCGAGAAGATCAACGGGAAGTACGTCCTGCTCCACCGACCGATGGGTCAGGAGCCATTGGGGATCTGGATCGCGTACTCCGACAATCTCATCGAGTGGTATGGACAGCGAGAAATTATGGCGCCTCTCGGCGATGTGAGCTGGGAGCATGCCAAGATCGGTGCGGGTGCTCCGCCAATAAAGACGGATAAGGGATGGCTGCTGATATACCATAGCGTTGGTGAGGACGAGGTGTATAGATTGGGAGCAGCGATGCTCAGCCTGGACGACCCTTCGGAAGTAATGTACCGGTGTTCTGAACCTATCCTCGAACCAGAGATGTATTATGAACTAATAGGGGCGGTCCCGCGTGTTGTCTTTGTATGCGGGACATGTGCGGTGAAGAATGAATACTACATCTATTACGGTGGAGCGGACCGGGTAGTTTGTGTCGCCACGGTTAATAAGGATGATCTACTCGAGGAGATTGTATCCAGCTCACAGACCCAGCGCTAACGCTCACTCTCTGGAGGGGAGTCCGGAAGGCCTTAGGTAAAGAGGACCGGGAAGTGTTCGATCGTCTGATGAACAAGGCACGAGGTCTGGCCAGTGCCGCAGGGTACGATCCGCGGCTCGATCCGATGGAATCGGTCTATATGTCGATCCTTGTGGGGTTGGAGAAAGAGATCGAAGAACTAAAGGAGCGCCTAGCAGTACTAGAGCAAGCGCACGCGATAGAAAGCTAAGATAACCTACAGTGCCTCATGAAACAAAAAATGAGTGAAAGAGGACGTATCGCCTCTTTCGTACTGTTATTGCGGTGATAACTTCTACTTACTCTCCTGTAAGGCGGCGATTAGGCCTTCAAACGTCTTACCACAATCTCCTACGATCTGCTGCTCTTCTTTGCTCAACGATGGGGATGCCTGCAGTGCCTTCAAGATACCAACAGCCTCAATGGCTTTGGTTATCTGGTCCACTTCCTTTACCGCTACAGCCGCTTTCTTCGCGCGCTTCGTTGCACGCTTGTGCTTCATCCGCACATGCCGCGCCAGGTCAAGCGGTTTCGCGAATTTCTCGCCACAATATTTGCATTTATATTCTGCCATAATGACACAACATAAGTCCGTGCTAT
>JBNGDK010000058.1:0-10192 GCA_049975405.1 Candidatus Methanospirareceae archaeon | reverse complement strand
GTGTTGTTGTTCGATGAGGCAATGTTGCCCGTAAGAGAATTGTTACTCGAAGAATACAGCCAAATGCCGGCAGAGTTGCTCACGTTAGCGTTATTGTCCGTCAAGGTGTTGCCGCTCGAAGAATACAGGATAATGCCGTCGTAGTAGTTGTTCGAAGCGGTATTGCTCGCCAGGGTGTTGTGGTTGCTCGAAAAATACAGGCGAATGCCGTATTGGTTGTTCGAGGCGGTGTTGCCCGTCAAGGTGTTGTGGTTGCTTGAATTCCACAGGTAAATGCCGTGGTTGTTGTTCGAGTTAGCAGTGTTGCCCTCCAAATTATTATACTTAGCAGTATTCAATTCAATTCCTTCATAATAATAGCTAATATTACAATTTTTTATCGTTACATTATCAAAGCCATTGTTATAAATCCCGACACCTGAACGATCCCCTTTGAGCGACGCATTATTGCAATCAAGGGTTATATTCGATTGATTTATAATAATCACTCCGGTATATCCCGTATCGTTAATGGAATAGTTACCCGGGCAGAATTTGGTGTCTTTTTCGATATGCATATCGTTACTCGGAACCAAGCAGCAGAGATGTGTGCAGCCTCCTGTTGTTCCTGTATCATTCCAGTTGTGGGTGTTGTAGCAGGTATTATTGCTGCCGGTATTACCACTTGCATTCTCTTGCCAGATATCTGCAATAAGGTTACCACAGGCAGCATTGGAGTTTATCACAGTATTATAAGAATTAAGAATTGCCAACCCATAACTGTTAAAATTCATCGTGTTTGCTGTTATGTAATTATTGTTAGAATTAGACAAGGTTAGACCTGAGTACCCATTCAACGCCATATTATTCTCTGTTATCGTAGTGAAGTTTGCGAAATCAAGCCACATACCGTACCAGAATAACCCGACGTTACACTTCGTGACGACGTTATTACCGCCCGTGACTCTGATGCCGTAATCGAAGTCAAGAGGTGCAGCAAGGAAATCACCACTAATGAAATATCCAGAGCAGTCAAAGACGACATTATCTGCTTCCAAGGTTATGCAGTTCCCCGTATGATTCAGTATGTTCTGGGAAAGGATCACGGTATCGTAGAGCCCGCTGTTCAATTTCGTGGTACAGTCTTCGCAAGAGGTACACGTGACGCTCGATTCCGCATTGAGCTCCGCCTCCCACCCCACATAACTACCATTCGTACTTTCCTCTGTTTGGAGTAGATTTTCAGTTATTTTCAACTCCAGCTCATCTGATCCTTTTCCTAGCTCTAACTCAACGAGCTCCTTTAATCGAGCTTTCTCGACAAATCCTGAAATCTTCTGCTGGTTATATCCCCCGTCGTGATAAGCGGAAATAATGAACATTGTCGGGAATTCATTGACTTCGAATGCCAGCACAGTATCAGGGCATTCATCTGCGTTGATGCGAATGAACGCGAGTTCCCCGGTGTATTCCTGTTCCAGTTCGTCTATTATAGGTATTTGCAGGTGACAGAAGTGGCACCAATCGGCATAGAAGAAGAGGATAACCGGGACTGCATCTAAGTGCTCGTCGATCGGGGCTCGTTGAATTGATCCTCCGGGGTTGAGATACTGCGTTGATGCTGCGGATATACAGCCAACACTCACGGACGCCAGCACGGTCAGGAGAACCGCAACGAGCAAACATATCCCAATCCTTCTTCTTTCGCCGCTCATTCTTCCACCTTCCGCCATAACTTCGGCTAATCTACGGATGTAGCAGAATAACGTGAGAATGTAGGAAAGAGGTACAATATAAGCCTTTCGATTTCGTGCACGCTCAGCTCATGGCCGGCAGGAATCACACGTCAGAACCTTCCAAACGGGTAACGGGTATTATTATGGAAGAAAGCGGGAACACGCGGAAGAATAGGGCGAGCTTCGTGCCATTGCTTCCACAGCCACGCCGGGGTGAGATCGTACGAGAAGGTTATGCTGCGTTTTGGTGTGTGCACAGCTATTAGTTTAGTTTAGTAACCCGCGTTCTATCAATACATTCATTGATACAGTGCGTAACGAGTCTCCTCTCTTCAGGCAATTAGCTGCGCGCCCCGGGAGTCGCCAGCTTCGCTTTCGTCTCTTCCGCTACATCGCCCAGCAGGAGTGACCCACTAGAGCCCCTCCTTCAACACCCCCTTCACTTCCGCACTCTTTTCGGTCACGGTATATACCCTCAAAGCCGTTCCTCTTCCCCTCGAGTTCTCTTTCATTCTGGTTCTCTGTTATCCTTTTTATCTAAAACAAGTAAGGGAAGAACATAGGATGCATATCGGCATTATCACCTGTGAAATTTTGCGGAGCGAGATCCGAGATCTGGTTCGAGAGATCGGTGTACACGAGGTTTTCTTTGCGTTGCCTGAGAAAGTAAATCCGGTGACTGTTGTTCCGTATTCCCTGGTTATAGACCGATTTTCACGCGCGTTCAGGACGGACAGGTTTGTAGTAAAGGTGAACGCGCTGGAGAAGATAGCAAAGGAGATCCGCGAGCGTGCGCTCACGAATTCAGTGATTATAAGCGTAATGGAATTGCGGTTTCACACGCACTCTGATGTCCTTCTGATGGTGATTGAAGAAGGTATACAGCGCTTGAGTTCGGTGGCGGAGGTTATTGTGCTGGGCTATGGACTGTGTGGCTGCTCACCGATAGCCATGGAACGAGCCATCAGTGAAGCACCATTACCGGTACTCATACCGCGAGACAGCAGCGGGGAGATCCTGAACAATTGTATTGAGATTGCACTGGGTAAACAAACGGTACAGTCGCTACGAGACGAAGAGGCCGGGACGTTCTTCATGACCCCTGTCGGCGCGGCACTCGCAGGAGAGCCGCAGGTGATTTTGGAATCGTCTGGCAGTCCCACTGCCGGGCGCACGAGCCGACATGATACAGCAGAAGATACGAAGCGTGTTCTGCAGCTCATGAAAGATCATTATTCCCGGGTCGTCAAGGTCTGGGATATCCGCGTGGACTTACAGGATCGGGAATACGCACTAACGGTAAAACGATTCGCGCGGAAGTTCAATCTGGATATTATACTGGTGAAAGGCTCGTCAAAACTCATGCTTGACACTATCGAAAAGGCAGGCATCATTCCGCGTGAGTAAGATCCAACGGATGCTCCACACACCTTTGTGCTGAGATACCTTTTCCCGTCTTAATATAATCCACGCTGAACGTAAAATGCGGCGGAATAACAGGTACGAACTGTTCACAATATACCTCTTTTAATGCCGCCTTCATCCCAAAACGGTGAAGAGATAAGAGGCAGGGCTGATGAGCATCAAAGCGGACGTGGAAAGGCGGATTCATCAAGGTACATGGAGCCGCTTTGCCGTCCTTGATGGGATCCATGGTTTTCGTTCCGCTTTAACTTGGCCCTTCAAAGCCTACGAGTGCGCAGGTATCTCCTCACGGTACCGAGGTTCGGGATGACGCCTTTACTGCCCGAACCTTTTTGGCTTTTTCGCCGTAAAAATCCGTGCCTTCCGCTTCTTCCGTTTCGCGCGCGGCACAAATCCCCCTTCAGCAGTTCTGCCTGATATTCACCTCACAAGGCGTAGCGGGCGTATAAACGCCATTCAGGGATAGCCGGTGCGGGGCCACTGCACAGCATACACTCGGTTTTGCTGCCTCGCTTTTCGCGATTCACCGATACTTTTCTCGTAACCAACCCACCAGTGGCGGAATCCAGCAGAGATTTGCCGCCATCGTTTCAAGGGCGGTATAAACTTGCGTAGTCGGGCTAAATCCTAAGAGACGTGCACTCAGCAGACCGAATGGAACAACGAGAATAATTGCCAAACTAGCAAGCATCACAGGATGATGGACATAGTGGCCGAAGGCCGTACGCCATGCCCCTTCTTGCCTGCGGAGGAAGAGTAACCCGGATATATTCGCACCAATCTGATCACTCAGAGCGTAAAAATAAGGGATGTAAAAGCCTGCCGCGCCATAAACATCGACGCCTGCAAGCCGACTACTCCAATCAACGACCCATGGCACCGCCATCCCAAAAATTTTCCCCCAGCCGTAAGCTTCGGCCATGGATGCAGTAGATCCACTGAGCCGGTGCCTGAGAGCATAAATCCCCTCAAAAATGCTCTCGCCTTCGCCTGATATGGTGCGTACGAGCCACTGGCCTACAGCGCTACGGTGGAACCCATAATAGTCGAGCACAGCACCAAGGAGTACGCTGCCAGCAAACCCGGCACCGGTATATTTGATTAGCACACCAAATTCCTCTCCCGCACCTTCTTTTTGCGTGCGATTTTTTTCCTCGGTCATGGCGCTCTCTCGGTGGGTGCCAAAAGCACGGACAGCACGGTTCCAAACCGCCTAAAGCTCTTTTATAATGATTGTACTGCCCGTTCGGTAGATAAAAGGCAATTATAAATAGAGGATTCTGATTAGCCCCTCCAGACTGAGATAGCCCACTGAATCGGTGGTAAAAACGCTACGATATGTTAACCCCCCGTAATCAATTGCAGCACGCACTGGAGGCTTTGGGCACTAAGAAACGGCCATGATGTCCAAACGGGGGGGTGCACAAATAAAATGTGTGATGTTCTTCAAGAAAGATCAGCCTTTAATTATTGAAAACGGTGAATTTTGTACGGAATTGGGCTATTGTAACTTCCTAAACCAATAGAGTGATAACAAAAGGAACGATGGATTAAAAATATCGATTAGCATTTCTAGGCTTGTGCTACTAACACGGGGGAATGCCGGTCGGAAGGTATGTTGCCAGTTGCAGAGCGATTAGTAGTGAGTAGCCTGCCAGAGCAAATGTTATGCCACGTGTTTCAGTGGTGTGCTCTGTCATCTGAAACCGTCCTATCTACAAGTTCAAGGAATAGTTACAGGACTCTTCGTCACCTCGTTTCAATTTGATCCCGGGATTTATCACCTCGATCACCATGAGCTGAAGCTAATGCTCATGTTCGCCCGTTCCTTCCTCGCCGTGTTCTCCGCCGCCCTTCACGGAGGCATACAGATGGTGTGAATAGAGCACAAAACCGAGCATCGCCTGCACGAACGCTCGTGCGGCCCCAACGTCGTTTTCATCGTACTTTTTCCGAGCCATCGCATGGGTAAACCTTTTTTTCAGTTCCACTTCAAGGGCATGTGAGAGGAAGTCTATCACTTCTTTTGCATCTTCCCTTTCGATGGCCTTTTCCGCTCTCGGCACGACAGGCCCCCAATCGAGCCCGGCAGGTTTAAGCCCGGTATATGCTGCGCCTTCTCCTTCACGGTGCAACCGCACGGCAGTCTCGTAAAACCAGTAGTCCGCGAGTTCCATCGCCTCGGCACTCGCCTTCCGAACCAGGCGCGCCCTCTCAAAAGCACCCTGCAATTCAGCTTCTGCCTTCTTCGGTACCCAGGGGAGTATCAGCTTCACGTTCCCCGTTTCCAGAGCCCGTTTGGCAGCCATGACGACCGGCCCATCCAGGGTATCGCAATGTGGTGGCATGTTCTTACCCCAACCAATAGTAACTGAT
Organism: Candidatus Methanospirareceae archaeon; assembly: GCA_049975405.1. Taxonomy (GTDB): domain Archaea; phylum Halobacteriota; class Syntropharchaeia; order Alkanophagales; family Methanospirareceae; genus JACGMN01. Next base: position 4,676 of record JBNGDK010000058.1, on the reverse strand, counting down.
AAGGGTTGGGCAATCTTATAAACCTTTCTTTCCTTATTTGCTCGCCCACGTAATAGGGCCGCTATCGCCCCTTTTCACGTCAGAATCGTATCATGGTGAGCATCATCTTGAACGGCTTCACGGCTCGCAGTGCATGGGGCTCATTCGCTGGCATGATCACCATCTCGCTCTCCTTTACCCTGAGCGATCTACCTGAGATGATGATCTCCGCTTCGCCATCAAGGATCTGAACCAGGGCATCAAATGGCGTGGTATGCTCGCTCAACCCCTGACCTGCAGCGAAGGCGAACAAGGTGACCGTCCCGGTCTTCCGGTTAATGAGTGTCCGGCTCACCACAGCCCCTTCCTGATACTCCACCAGATCAGCTACCCGAATCGCGTGTGCGACGAGCTTTTCCGTGCCCATCTGCTCTTTAATCTGCTCCATTTCTTCTGTTTCACTCCATTCTCCATTTCCACGTTCGCCATATTCGAGTGCATCGGCGGGGCAAACGTCTCTGCAACGGTTGCAAAGATAGCTTTCCTGGTTTAAATCAGTTTGCCCGCCTCGTTGGTGGGGAAAGGTTCTCGCATTTGTTATAATTCGTTACACTTTTTTCAGTGTGGACGACATAGATTGCAATAGCTATCAGGAAGCTAATCAAGTTCAACATGTAAGTAATAGAGAAGTAAAAAGTGGTACCACGTTTCAGTATTATTAATTGATACAAATTACCGTCCCGTTTTTGAAAAAAGAAACCTGATAATTAAGAAAGAGATAAAAGCAAAGGTAAGAAAGGATTGTGTGCGCAGCAGGGGGTGCGGCGATTGCGCTACTCACGCGGAACTGAATCGCAGGAATCTGGCATTGATAGCAACGATCACGGTGCTCGCCGCCATCAGGGCCGCGCCGACCGCGGGATTGAGCAGTATCCCTGCCCCGTAGAGGGCCCCGCCCGCTAGAGGCAGCGCGATGGCATTGTATCCGGTTGCCCAGGCCAGATTCTGGCGCATCTTCCCATACGTGCGCTCTGAAAGCTTGATCACGTTCAGCACATCAAGAGGATTGCTCCGCACGAGGATGATATCGGCGGTCTCCATTGCAACATCGGTACCAGCGCCTATGGCAATTCCCACATCCGCTACCGCCAGGGCGGGAGCGTCATTGACGCCGTCCCCGGTCATTGCAACCGTCAGGCCCCGAGATTGTATCTCCCTGATCTTGTCCGCCTTCTCATCCGGGAGGATTCCCGCGAAATACTCATCCAGGCCGAGTTCCTCAGATACCCATCTGGCAACCTCCTCGTTATCGCCCGTCAGCATCATGCACGAGATGCCACGTGCTTTAAGACCTGCTATTGCTCCCCGGGATTCCTCTCGTATGATGTCTCTCAGTGCTAGGGCTCCGAGCACCTCAGCCTCTTGCACCACATAGATGATCGTGTTTCCGGTGGTTGAGACCTCGCGGAGTTTATCCTCATCGATCGGTATATGTTGCTCTCGCAGATATCCCGGTCCGACCACCAGAGTGCGTTTCCCTTCGACCACGCCCTCAGCCCCTTTGCCCGGAATGGCTTTGAAATCCTCCACGGAATACGTATCCTCAGCTTTTTCCACGATCCCCCGCGCCAGAGGATGTTCCGAGTTCTTCTCAACCGAGGCCGCGATCTTCAGGAGCTCATCCTCATCAAGAGATTCATGGAAGGGCACGATCGCGGTTACGCCAAAACGCCCTTTGGTCAGCGTTCCGGTCTTATCGAACACCACTGCGTCGATGTTCCTGGCATGCTCAAATGCCCTTCGGTCCCGTATCAGCAGACCATGCTTCGCAGCCAGTGCTGTGGACACTGCCACGACCAGCGGTATGGCGAGCCCGAGAGCATGGGGGCAGGCGATCACCATCACTGTCACGGAACGCTCCAACCCGAAGACAAAGGACTCTCCTGCCAGCAGGTACCAGGCACCGAACGTTATGGCGCCGCCCGCGAGGGCGATGATGGTAAGGTAGCGTGCGGCCCTGTTGGCCAGATCTTGTGCTCTTGACTTAGATTCCTGGGCCTTCTTCACCATCTCCACGACCTGTGCCAGATATGATGTTGCCCCGGTCTCCTTGATTTCCACCACCAGTGCCCCCTCGTGGTTGACCGAGCCGCCTATAACTTCATCACCTTCGGATTTGCTCACCGGGATGGATTCTCCCGTGAGCATAGATTCGTCAATGGAGGATTCACCTTCGATGATCTCGCCATCCACGGGCACTTTCTCTCCCGGTTTGATTAACACCCGATCCCCCACCTTGAGATCCTCTACGGGAACATCTTTTGTCTCATGGCCCTCCACGATCCGGTGCGCTTCCGATGGCATCAGCTTGACCAGTTCCTCGAGTGCCCGTGATGCTCCCATGACCGACCGCATCTCGATCCAGTGCCCCAGGAGCATAACGTCGATCAGGGTAGCAAGTTCCCAGAAGAAGACCTTGCCGGGTAGCGCAAGCACTACGGCAGCGCTATAGAGATAAGCCACGGTGATCGCCACCGCAATAAGGGTCATCATGCCAGGCTGCCGGTCCAATAACTCCTTGATGATGCCCTTCAGAAAGGGATAGCCGCCATAGAGATAAACCACGGATGACAGCAGCAAGAGCACGTACAATTCTCCCGGAAACCTGATGACCTCCTCGACCCCCAAAACCTCCTGGATCAAGGGTGAGAGAAAAAGAATGGGAATGGTCAGCATGAGTGAAACGAAAAACCGCTTTCGGAAATCCTCCAGCATCTTCCGGTGATGGTTTCCGTCGTGTCCTTTCATCGTTCCGGCACGCATCCCCTGCTCGTCACGCAGCTCCATCTTACCGTGTCCTTCATGCCCGTTCATATGATCTTTTAACCCACCGACAGTTCTTACGGCCCGGTGGTCAGATAAGAATAATAGCTCTACTGTTTTCGTCTAGCTCAGCCGTATCGCCGGTATCCCCCTTCGTGCCGCTTGCCGTTGCTGTCCACGAACTCAATAGAGAGAACGATTCACGAGAAAGTGAAACGAAGTGAAAGCGGCCTTAGCGCCTCTTTTGTACTAGTGTTACTGCAGCGATTGCAGATAGCAGGGCGACGAGTGCGATCAGGCCGAGGGGAGTGCATGCTGGGACATCGGCAGCAAGGGTGAGAGATGCGCTGTCTAACTTTGCACCGTAATACCCCGCCCAATATTTCTCATCGATTCCGCCATCTTCCCAATAGATGTATCTCAATCCAGCGCCATAATTAGAGAATTCATGACTTAACTTGTCCCAACTGAGCAATCCAATCCCTCTCCATGTAGTGTAATGCTCACCGGAATCCCAGGAAGTTATGACTTTATGATTAGTATCTCGAAGCTCAATTTTTACGTAGTAGCGACCCCTACAATAGGGGTTCGCCTGACCAAACCATTCTTCGACCTGAACATGTGGTGAACGATCCAATTGTGCTTCGGTATATCCTTTGGCTTGTAGATCTATTTCTTGGCCGCGTTTACACCATCCGTAGGAGGTCAAAAAACAGTAATTTCCTTCGTATGGTCCTTCATAGTCAGTTGTATCAACACCCCAAATGCCCCATCCATTTCCACCAGTTGCAAGAATCGTCCAGCCGGATAGATCACCTGACTCTGCACCGGGATTGGTGAGTAGATTTTGGGTTGTGACCGCATCAGCAGTTCCAAGTGCAATAGCACCTATCATCAGAATCGCCGCGATAAATATCCCCACCCCTTTTATCTGGTGATTCACTTTTCTATCTACCACCTTACCAAGTCGTTGATGAGCTCGCTATTTAAACTTTTCGCGTTCGTTGGGGCTGTAAAGTTACTGGGTGCTGTATCCTGTAAGCGGGTTTGAGCAAGGATCAAAGCCCTTTCCTTTTGAGCTTTCTGATTTTATTGACTACTATGACTATAGAATACAAAGTCCTTGCCCCAACTTAAATTTTTCACGTCAAATAGTAGAGACCATCCTTTTCTTTTACAAGACCTAATTTTTTCATTTTTTCTACAATGTCACGAGAAAAGATCAAATCATCAGCATCAAGGATTTTTACGATATCATCAAAAGAATAGGGCTGTTCTTTAAGACGATCCAGTATTACTCCGATTCCCATCGATATTTCAGCCTCTTTCTGCAACTTCTTTTTCGATGGGCTGATAATACTATATTCCTCCTCTAATTCTACTAAACTTCTGAAATAATGGGGCACCCATTTCCAATATTCCGGCTGATTTTTAAGTTCTTCTTCAATTATGTTCCAATCAAGACCAGAACCGGCGATTATAGCCATGTCAGCGAGATCATCTGGTCTATTTGTAATGCTTTTAAAAAGGAAAATATCTTCAGGAGAAATAGTAAACAGTTTTAAGTTGACGGACGAAAACACTTCTTTTGAACGATTCTTCATCCCTTCAGATAATATTAAACAATTACAAATTTTATTCAAAAATATGTCAAATCTGCAACCGTTAGGTGCTTCTAAGACACTGTGCGCTTCTAGATTCTGATATGCTCCAGTTAACTCCTTAACTCTAGAGAAACCAATAGTTTCCATAGCGTTCACAAATACCTGCAGATTTTTATAGGAATCGAATACTATGTCAACATCTTTAGTAGCCAATTTAGCGCCATGGAGAATAAGTGCTAATCCACCGATAAGGTACGCCTCGACTTCTTT
>JBNGDK010000057.1:0-10838 GCA_049975405.1 Candidatus Methanospirareceae archaeon | reverse complement strand
TAAGGGAAGAAGAGTTAAGCTCTGGAAGAATTAGGAGGTGAAAACGAAAAAATGAAAAAAACGATCGTAACGCTTGCGGTAATGCTTGCACTGGTCGTCTATGTGGGCAGTGTAGCAGCTCTTGAAACGAGCCCAACGACGAACCAGTATCCCACGGGTGCGAATTGCCCCACGGGTGCTGGCTGTCCGACCACCCAAATGTGCATGACGGGCGCGGACTGCATGACTGGTAAGGATTGCCCAACTGATGCAAAGGAATGTTTAACCGGCGCAAATTGCCCAACCGGTTGTGACTGCCCAACGACTGATACGTGCTTGACCGGTACTACGTGTATTACCGGGTCAAAATGCCCAACATCGGCTGGTGGACTTATGTGCGTAACCGGTAGTGAATGCCCATCTGGAAGTGGCTGTCCCACGGGAAGTGCTTACATGTGTGCAACGACATCTATTAGCTGCCCAACAGGTGTTAGCTGCCCAACAGGTAATGATTGCCCAACAGGTACAAATTGCCTCACGGGTGCCACCTGCCAAACAGACGATTGCTGCCCAACAGGATCCGGCTGCCCAACCGGTGCGGGCTGTCTAACTGGTGCTGCCACCTGTGTAACCAACACAGATTGCCCAACTGGTACGAGTTGCCCAACAAGTGCGACGCTCTGCGTAACCGGCACGGACTGTATCACAGGTGCTGACTGTCCAACGCTCTCTAATTGCGTAACTGGAACTGAGTGCCCAACTGGTGATTGCTGCCCCACAGGCGAAAACGGAGGGTGCATCACGGATAGTGTGTGCATAACCGGTAGTTCCTGCCCCACTGATTCTCACTGCCTGACCTGTGTAAACTGCCCCACGGCGGCAACGTGCGCAACGAGCAGTTACTGCATAACCGGGCCTTCATGTACAACAGGTGCGTCCTGTCCAACCGGTGAACATTGCGCTTCACCAACCGGCGGTGCATTCATAACGGGCCCTGAGTGCCCAACAGGATCGACATGCGTCACCGGCACGGGCTGCATCACCGGTAGAGACTGCCCGACCAGTTATAGCTGCCTTACCGGTAGCTCCTGTATGACCGGTACCAGTTGCCCAACAGGTAAGCGCTGTATTACCGGCGATACCTGCCCATCGGGATCTAAATGCGTGACCGGCACGTACTGCATCACCGGTGCGGGTTGCCCAACCTCGACCAAGCTGTGTCCGACGGGTGTTACCTGTCCTGTATGCACAGTCGGTTAGAGTGGGCAATGAACGCGACATAAAACAAACAATTTTTTTTTTTTTTTTTTTTTATTATTTACCTTTTTATCTTTTAACACACAAAGTGAGAGTGAACTATGAAGAGGTGAAGATGAACGACATGAAGCGAGTGATGAAGAAGGAAGACATGAAGCGCTCACTATCGGGACTCGTGGTACTAGTCCTGGTTCTGGTATTGGGCAGCATAAGCAGTGTAGCGGCACAGCAGCAATCGGTGGGCTTTGAGCCGGTTGATCATACGTATATCTACGATATTAACACAGATGGAAGTACTCAGTGTACCTGGTCCACCACGATTATCCCGCGCGAGAGCAGTTTGCTGTATACCTACACCTTCCGTGGTGGCGAGGCAAGCGAATACGCGGCTTGTGATTCACTGGGGCAGGAGTTAGAGGTGGATGTGAGCGAGGTTGGAGCGGAACGCACTATAAACGTCCTTTTACTCGGCTATGAGCGGAATGTACCCTATCAATTCAACCTCTCCTTCCTGTGGACCGGGCTTCTCCTCCGCGAGGGTGATCGGCATACCCTGTATACCAGCGTGGATGTCGGCGAACCGCAATCAGCAAAGATCGTGGTGATACCACCACCCGGCGCAACCACTGGCCTGTCCAGTGTCACTCGCGGTGACCTCACCGAGGTCTTTGACCGATCAGTCGCGGCAGACCGAACGGTCCTCACCTGGCAGACACCGAATACCGGGAATGAGACGGAAATCATCATACGGGCGAATTACCGGTATTACAATCCCACGTACACGCTGCTGGATAACCTCACGAAGATCGTTATTGGCGCGGCGATCGTGGTCGTCGCAGCACTGCTGCTCGGGTATCGCAAGCGATTATCAGGTGTGTTTTCAAAGCTCAAAGAGAAGGTTTAGTGTCGTGAACCCAGAGCTGAAGAGAAGGTTGAGTGTAGTGATAGCCTCATGCGACTGAAAGACCACCTTATCTTTATTCCGCTCCTCTTCTTTATCGTCTGGGTGTCCGGTATTATCCATGCCTATTTCAAGCTGATCACCCCGCTGTATCAGGTGAGCCTCATCGCTGCGCTTTCTCTACTCATCTTCTTCGCACTCGGCGACTTCGGCAACCTCAAAGCCCTCGCTCTACCCCTGTTTGTACTCACGCTGGTGCTCCGTAACCCCGTTCCGTATATATTCCTGCTGCTCGTGCTCACGTACCTGCTCTCGAAACATACCCGTATTCTCCAGACGGTCATTATCCTCGCACCACTTGCGCTTGTTGAAGGCCTGGGTATCGCGCTCCCTCTGGAACTCGTTATCCTCGTCACGCTTATCCTTTTCGTCTTCGTAGCCCGACCCAGCGTACACCTGGAAGAAGATAAGACCAAAAACATCCAGATAAAACCCGTAACGAAGGCAATCCTTTATCTCTCGCTCATCCTCATCCTGCTCAGTTTCTCCATTATCGACCCATTCGCCGCCCAGAAGGGCGGTACTGTCGCGTATGACGGCTACCATGGTAAATTGGAATCCGCGTTCTTCGATAATGATTCGCTCACGCATTCGACGCTCAGATATCTGGGGGCGGTTGGCTATGAGCCGCTGGTCATTGAAGAGCCCTTCACCCAGGACAATCTACGCGAGGTGAGCATCCTCGTCATGGAGACGCCAACAGAAGAGCTCACGGTAGCAGAAATAGTGGCTGTTACAGAGTTCGTGAAGGCGGGTGGCGGACTCTTTGTTCTTGGTGACCACACGAACATTATGAATTGTTACCTCACGCTCAACCCCGTACTCCATCAGTTCGGGCTGCATCTTAACTTCGATTATAGTATGCTCTGGGAGCCGCATTTTACCAGCCTCGCGGGTATTGACAGCCTCGAGGAGACCGCGGGAGCAACACTCAAGCTTAACCGGATGAGTGCGTTGCTCTTCTATTCCCTCAGATACACCACCTGGGCAGACCTCGGCGATTGGAATGCAGAGCACCATGTCTATATGGGTAACGTCTTCCCGGAAGATACTGAGGACCATGGCGTTCTCCCCATCTGCGCCGCCGTCACGTATGATAAAGGCAAGGTCGTTGCTATCGCGAACAGTGATTCTTTCAGTAGTGCTAATATCCTCTACAATGATGAGTTCATTTCCCGGCTGATGCGGTATTTAAATTACGAAAATAGCTTCTTTAAAACTATTTGGTTCAGGATCCTCTTACTGGTATTCATCCTGTTTGGCTTCCTTCGCGCACGCTCTTTAGCGCTCAAGCCGCTTGTACTCGCCCTTGCACTCGTCCTTCTGCTCGTGCAGGTGCAGGCGCTTCTGCCCGTAACAGCAACGCCTGAAAATGCGATCGCACTCGACGTGGGGCACGCAAATGTAGAAGGCTATGCATCACCGCATCAGTATAAAAACGTGTTTCTTGTTATCTTCGGACAACATTATGGCTTCAACCCGGTGGTGGTGACCGACGTTCCCCGTGATCTCTCCTCGTATAAAGCCTACGTGACCATGGGTCCCATGCGTCCGTTTAGCGATAAGGAAGTGACGAGTTTACGGGAGTACGTTGAAAACGGCGGTTTCCTGGTAGTCTGTGATGGGTATCATCTGGAAACGCCGGCTAATAAGGGAAATGACGCAGCAAACAGTCTCCTGAAGACGTTTGATATCACGCTTCAGGGCAAACTCCTTGGCGAGATCGGCTACTTCACGAATACGAGCTGGAACTATACCCCGGCGTACTGGGTCGAGAATCGAATACCCGCTACGCCGTTAGATCACCCCCTGATGCAGGATTTAGCGGGCGATATAACGCTCCATTCAGCCGTGGCAATTCGGGGTGGCACGCCCATTGCACTTTACAATGGTACTCCGGTCATGGTAATACAGGAGGTCGGTAACGGTCAGGTGCTGGTGATCGGCGACCACACCATCTTGCGGGAATTCGTCGTATATGAACCGGTCTTCAGTTTTCCTGACCCCGACTTGAAGCGATTCATTGAGAATCTCCTTATCGTCTTAGGAGGCAGCGAGCAGAATGGACTTTGAGGCAAAGATAGCCAGTTTCGCCACCGGGCTGCTCATCCTGGCGAGTTATATCGCCCTCTTCGATTTCTGGGATCATACCGGATTTCTCGTGGCGGTCGCATTAATTACGCTGCTCCTCGTCGCATTCCGTGATTTTCACGTCACGAAAAGCATCATCCTCAAGGTCATCTTCGCCTCGCTGCTCGCGCTATTCTTCTGGCGCTACCTGCAAAACCCGATTTACCTGCCCCTCGCGGCGCTGCTCATCGTTGGTATGCTGGCCCTTGGTGCGAAGCTCGAAACCGTTGTGCCCGCCCTCACAGGGTTACTTGTCATCATCTTTATCGATCCTGAATTCCTGGTAAGCGGGATAATAACGATTTTCCAGGGCCTGGCACCGCTCTTCGGCATACATTCAGCACTTGATAGTTTTGGCTACTTACACCTGTACCACACCCGGTCCCATCTCCCGATCTTCATTGATGGGATCAAAATGCTGCTGCCCTTCTATTTCGCGCTCCTGGTAGCGCAGGTTGTCCTGCTCCTGCTCACAGAGACCGATCGGAAGACCATCCTGAAATCCGTACCGGTTGCCCTCGTTCTGCCATTGGTATTCCCGCTGCTCACCCTGGTGAACGTGATCTTCACCCCTGTTCCTGCCTCATTTATTCCTGATAACTGGCCAACACTCCTCTTCCCCCTCGTCTGTATCACCATACTGGCTGCATGGACTCCTGGCGCGAAGCTCAGAAAGCTGGAACGTCCTACGACTACTGGTAGCGCATCATCAAAACAGGCGACCCTCGTGACCTGTGTGCTCTTGATCGCCTTTTTCGTGCTTGCAATTACCTATTTTACGCCGGTCACCACTAGATCTGACCCTATTCTTATTATAGATGAAAGCCACAGCGAATGGGAGCCATCATGGACTGATTATGTACAGGCGTACGAAATAGACCCTGTAAGTGGCTCAAATAATTACTATGGGCTTTTAAATCTCTTATCCAGCCTGTATGACACTACCTTGCTTATTGATAGACCTGAGAAGGTACCCGCGGTCAGCGCGACAAAAACGGTCTTAATTGATGAAATCTCGCTCCAGACCCTGAGGGATATAGCGCGAGGTAGAAAAGGTGTGCTCATCCTGAAATGCGTGACGAAACCGTATTCGCAATCTGAAGTTGATGCGATCCTGCAGTTCCTCGCGGAAGGCAATGGTCTGCTTCTGATCAGTGAGCACACCAATCTCTATGATATGGGCACCAATTTGAACCCCATAGCGGAGCAACTGGGCTATCATTACCAGCCCAACGGGATACAGGACGTTTACTCTGATACACGAGGGACAATCACGCACCGTGGTGAATTTCCCGCGTTTATCGCGCGGTTCCTCACGGGTAATTACCACTGGGAGACGGGCTGCGGTATGGAGAAATTACAGGGCAAATATACTCTGTTTGAGCTCAGAAGCAGCCCCAGCCACTACGCACATTACGAAAATGAAACAGCTCCGTTCTATTTGAACCGGGTATTTACCGATGACCTCAAATTAAATTGCCAGTTTCACCGATTTCTGACCTTTTCGGGCGTGCAGTATGGCGATGGTAAAGCGCTTGTATGGACAGATAGCACACCCTTCAATAACGGCTTGATTGGTTCTGGAGAACATGCACAGTTCTTTGTCGGTATGGTAGAATATATCAGTAGCAACGATAGGTTCAATAAAGTATTCCTGCCGTTTTTACTCCTGGCTATTGCACTGCTCGTTCTCGCCGTGAATAGGAAACGGCCTCTGAAGATATTTGTACTGCTACTCTTGCTGCTCTTCATATCGTTCAACCTTGCTTATCCTCTCGCGCAGTATACGGTTGCCTTCCCGGAGCTTAAAACCGCGCCTACCGCGATAGGCATGGTGGTGGAGGACTACCATGAGCTTTATTTCTCCGCGGCACTGGATACCTCTGAGCTACTTGAACCATACTACTACCAGGGGTTTACCGGAATTATATTCCAGGAGCCCTCTGAGGACTGGTTTAGCATTTGTCATGCAATTGAGGAGTTACCCGTTTAACGGCTGTCACTTTACGGCCGGTATCTAAGGTCTACGCGAACGTAATGCTCAAGACATGCAGAAAAATATCCTGGCATACGTGTGTGCCGCTGCAGTCATACTCCTGCTGATACCTGCAACGTCAAACGTAACTGCGCAATCTGCTATAGCCTGGACTGAGTATCAGGACGGGATGCAACTTGCGCGGTCGCACAACAAGCCGGTCATGATCTTCTTTGAGTCCTGGCCGTGTCCCTGGTGTGAAAAACAGAAGGAGGTATTTGCCGATCACCGGGTAATCAATCTCTCTACAAATTTCGTGCCCATTTCCGGCTCGAAAGGGCTCGAAGGGAAATACGGTATTCGCGCTACACCCTCGATTGTGTTCACGAATCCGCAGGGTGAAGAGCTGTTTCGCTTGGTTGGCTATCAAGATACCGAAACGCTGCTTGGAGAGATGCAGTATGCCCTTAAATTAGCTTCTGAGCCGATGCGGACGCCGTTTCACGACCCCTATGCAGATACAAAAACGCCTGGATTCGAGATGATACTCGCACTCACGGCGTTTTTTATCTGCTGGGTCTGGTATTATAAGCAGGGATAGTTCCAATGACTGCTGTACCACCACTTATCGCGTTCTCATTTGGCGTATTGAGCGTTTTATCTCCCTGCATACTGCCAGTGCTTCCACTCATTGCGGCCTATTCGGCCAAATCAGGTAGATGGCGGCCCATTACTATTGTCCTCGGGTTGTCACTGTCATTTACCCTTATGGGCGTGCTCGCTTCCGCCTTTGGGCAGGTATTCCAGCAGTATCAAACGCTCATGTACGCCTTTGGTGGTGGTATAATCATTCTTTTGGGGCTCATTATGATCTTTGATGTACTCGAAGAGAAACTGCGTATGATCATGCCCAAGACCGGACTCCTCACGAGGCTCTCAACCCAGAATGCCGGCGGAATAGCAGGTGGTTTCGTCTTCGGATTCTCGCTCGGCATTATTTGGACTCCCTGTATCGGGCCTATATTGGGTGCGATACTCACCATGGTAGCAGTGCAGGGCGAACTACTCTATGGGGGGCTCCTTTTATTTATCTATTCGCTTGGATTGGGAGTGCCCCTGCTCGCCATTGCGTATACCTCTCAATTCAGCTTGCGACGAGTTGCCCACTATAGTGTGCTTATAAAACGCGTTTCGGGGATTGTTCTGGTCATAATTGGACTTTACATGGTTTACCTGAGAGGGTTACCTATTTTCCTTAGTGGTGCGGTATGAGGTGAGCTGTGCTATGTGCTTAGCAGGACAATTGAGGCGCAGGCGATCGGAGGTGCAGCGCTACGGGACGATTGACGGGGTAACGCCTTCGCAGGCCCTAACGCCGCTCTATTGTGAAGCGGAGCAGCGGCAGACGCGCATGTACCTGCTATCCCTGCCGTCACACAGCTCTTTTGCGGTACTGCATGCAGGATCATGGTAATGAGCGCGCGCAAAAAAGGGACAAAGGAGAAGGAACAGCGCAGTCCGCGGAGGAAGGGGGCGCCGAGGAGCGTAGCTCAACAGCAGGAAACACGATCGGTGATGAGCGTATTCGTGGAGAAAGCGGCCGAGAACCGTGAAGCGATTACGTATGTTGCTTTATTCCTCGCGCTCTGTCTTGTCTTTTATCTCTTCTACTATGCTCTCTCCATTACGGGCTCAGTGCTCATGGTCCGTCTTCGTGAGTTCACGGCGAGCCTGCTCGGCAGTATCTTCGCTGCAGCCGGCGCGGACGTCGTGGTCGAAGGCGCCCTCGTCTCTATCAACGGTTTTGGTCTGGAGATCATCGATGAATGCACCGCGGTCTTCTCCGCCATCGTGTATAGCGCCTGCATCCTGGCATATCCGACGACGCTCCGCAAGAAGGTGGTGGGCGTGGCGTTCGGTATCCCCGCTCTTTACGCGATCAACATCCTTCGACTCGTGATACTCGCGCAGGTCGGCCTACTACGTCCTGCGCTCTTCGACTTTGTGCATGTCTATCTCTGGCAGGCTTCGTTCATCATCTTCGTTGTGGTGATCTTCCTCCTGTGGCTCAAAGTGGTGGTTAAGGAATAGCACGGAAGAACTATTCATCAACACGGCAATCCGGAAAGCGTAGCAATGGAACAGGACGCGAAAGGAACGCGGAAGACGAAGCGTAAAGGAGCAACTGCAGAAGCAGAAGTGGCGGGTACGAAGGGCTGGCTCTTCGGGCTCGAAGAGCGCGAGATCCTCATCTTCTTCCTCGCGTTCATGCTCGTCTCCGCGCTCTTCCTCGGCGCCTGGTACTATATTGGCCCGTATTATCAGATCGTAGTCTTCTCCGTTGCCCGTGTTCTCTTGCTGCTCCTGGGCTACACCCCCCAGCAAATAGCCGCGGTGAACTTATCGGGCGCATATCTTGGCAATTTCAATCTGGTCCCACTGGTCGCGCTGGCAATTGCGACCCCGCGATTGGTGCTCCGGCGGCGACTTGAGCTGCTCGGTCTGGGCATCCCGCTCCTCCTCCTGCTCCATGTGGTTGATCTCGTGGCCCATTTTTCGCTCTATTTCCATGGCTCGAAGCTTGCAGAGCTGGTGGTCTACTCTATCGGGGTAGGCGGTGTAGCGCTCCCCTTCATTATCTGGTTTGGCTTCTGCTACGCCACCTTCTTTAAGGGCAAGGCGCATTAACGACCAAATGGTACGGTGTGAAATCTATGATCAGCGCCTGTTTGTTTCATCCCACTACAGGCGCGTGTTGATTTATGCGAGAATCTGGCCGCGTTGTGTCGAGAACATAGCCGCCGATAGATCGGATATTCGCTCGCGCGTGGTACGCGTACGGCTAGGTCACGTTGTCACCTGTCAACCCCCGGGGGGACCATATGGCTAAAATGACTGAAACCACCCACCCCTCGTCTTCTCCCTGATCCCTTCGAGGATCGCCAAACTGGGCGAGGGCCGCCGTTGACGACACGTAACCATGTGCCGAGAACGGCACGAAGAGATGAATGTCGCTTGATGTGAACAATAAAGTATGAACAGGATCAGGACGCATAGCTAGAGCGGGTGAGGTGTTTTTCAGAGAAGAAGCGCCCAAAAATTTAAATATCCGCTCCCCCTTTATTTCAACTCATTCTTCATACTATGAAGTAATGGTGAATATATGGTATGGGTGTGAAAAAATGACCGGAAAGAGAAATGAACGTACCAAATTGGTTGGTGTGACGTCTGTGGCGATTTTGCTCGTGCTTATCTTCTCAGCGGTGCTGGCGATCATGCCGCCTGGCGCGGCGGCCAGCACGGTGGCGACGGTGACTCGGGATCTCCCGAATTCCGTTGAGGTAAATGAGCAGTTCACGGTGGCCTTGACTCAGACCGGATTTGCTCCCGGTCTTAATCTCGGCGTCGTCTGGGAGGTGCTTCCACCTGGCTTTGAGTATGTTACCGGCAGTTACACCGGGGGAGCTCCGGATAGGGTTGCCTATAATCCCACCTCGCGCACGCTTAAAGTATGGTTTTTCAACGAAACGGCGATAACTTACCAGGTAAAAGCAAGTTCATACGCGCAAACTGCAGTGTTTAGTGGGACCTATAGTGCATACGTGTACTATCGCATTAACGAGAGTTATGGTGTAGAATCAGGGAGTGTTACCGGAGACACGACGGTAATCGTTGGTGTGCCAGCAGGACCGAGTATCGAGCTGACGCCCGCGAGCTATAACTTCGGCATGATCCCGGTGGGCCAGTGCTCTGCTGAGTACGCTTTCACCCTCAAGAATACCGGCGGTGATACCGCGACCGGGAGCGTGTCCCTCACGGGCACCCATGAAAGCCAGTTCACGATCACGAGTGGCGGCGGGAGCTTCTCGCTCGCTGCGGGACAGTCGAAGACGATCACGGTGAAGTTCTGTCCGACCACGACGAGCAGTAAGAGCGCAGCCCTTTACGCTGACGGGACGAACTGCGCGGATGATTACTCCTCACTCACCGGCGGCGGTGAGGAGCTTCCGACCATCGAACTCACGCCCGCGATCTATAGCTTTGGCACGGTCCAGGAGGGCCAGTGCTCTGCTGAGTACTCCTTCACCCTGACCAATACCGGCGGTGGTACCGCGACGGGTAGCGTGTCCCTCACGGGCACCCAGGCGACCCAGTTCACGATCACGAGTGGCGGCGGGAGCTTCTCGCTGGGCCCTGGCGCATCGAAGACGATCAAGGTGAAGTTCTGTCCGACATCGGCGGGTACTAAGACCGCGACGCTGTTCGCTGATGGGGCGAACTGCAACGATGCAGCATCATCGCTCTCCGGCACGGGAGCGGGGGCTCCGGCTATCGCGCTGACGCCCGCGAGCTATAACTTCGGCACGGCACAGGCGGGCCAGTGCTCTGCTGAGCATTCCTTCACCCTGACGAACAATGGCGGTGGTACGGCGACCGGGAGCGTGTATCTCACGGGCTCACTGGCAAATCAGTTCACGATAACGAGTGGCGGCGGGAGCTTCTCGCTCACTGCGGGGCAGTCGAAGACGATCAAGG
>JBNGDK010000056.1:0-10849 GCA_049975405.1 Candidatus Methanospirareceae archaeon | reverse complement strand
AATGCACACGGAAACGAATACCGGACAAAGAGACACTACGGCGAGAAATAATAGCTTGGGAAAAGCGGAGAAACAAACAGCAAAAGAGAATTGACTGGCGCTTTACGAGACAGAAAGCCGACCAAAAACTATCCCCCTATTATGTCTAAGAATTACCTGGTCATGACACTAGGTCTGAATCAATCGATCCCTTCTGTGGAGTTATCGAATGGATCGCTCTTCACTGTACAAGCCAGTAACATAGCTCACGTACGACTGTTTGCCGTTCTCTGTGTTCGTAAGAATCAGGCGCTTTAAATCCATATAGTAATAGTCTTCTAAAAGAAATTTTCCCAAAAGCTTTATAAATACAGACACCTGTCTGTTGCTTAGGTATTGTTTAAAACTTGAACTAAGTGAATAATAAATGTTTATAATAAGGAGGTTATCCAACCAATGGTAGAGAAACGCGCTGAGTTATGGGTGGTTTTTATGGTCTTGATGGTTATGGTGAGCTTATTTAGTGGCATAGGAGTGGCGAATAATGCGAGTGCTGGACCGCGTGATCACAATCGTGTGCATGTTTCTGTGGGTGAACTTGATGCTACGATCACATCGGAAACGGCCGACCCTTCGAATTTAAACCTTTCTGAACGAATTGATGCACTGCTCGAAGCAGGTAAATTACCCTTCCTGTTCTTCTATGCCGATTGGTGTCACTTTTCTGAGACCCAGAAGCCGATCCTCAAGGAACTTGAGAAGGACTATGCGGATACCATCGAGTTCATCTGGCTGGACGTGGGGGATTATAGGGCAGAAGCGCATGAATTCGGTGTAAGCGGGTATCCCACAATGTTTCTCATCACTGGTAAGGGCCAAGAGGGATACTACTATACCAGAATTGATGGATATACCGAGCGGGACGGGCTGATCAATAAAATTGAAACTACAATTAACTCGCGTAATATCAGTGATGAGCAATTGTTATATGCTGAAATTGACGACTTCTTGAAATCTGGCAAACCAGTATTCCTGTTCTTTGCTGCTGAGGAATGCCATTTCTGCCATCAACAGGAACCATTAATCGATGAACTCGAGCAGGAATACCGTGAAAGAGTAGCATTTTTACGGGTAATCAGTGAAGAGTACCCGCAACTCGAAGATGATTTCGGAGTGAGTGAGTACCCTACCATGATTATTATTACCGATCAGGACGGCTCAGGATATCGGTACATTACGCTGAGTGGGTATACGATGAAAGAAGCGGTGGCAGAGGAAGTGGATAGGGCACTTGGAGAATCTGCGTCTTATATAACTGTTGAATCCGGAAGTACTGTGAACGTCAGTGCACCCAAAACCTGTGGCGGGAAAATAGTTTGTGCTTGTGGCGATACGGTGATAGCTGATTATACCTTCCATGCGGATTTACAGTGCGGTTCCGGTTACTCGGGCTTACGCATTGGCGCGAACAACCTCAAGATCAATGGGAATGGGTATAAGTTGCAGGGCGGCGGTGGCGAATTCACGGTTGGCATTGATACGAACGGGTATAACTACCTAACGGTCTCAAATCTCTCGATTGCGGGCTTTGAAACCGCACTCTTTTCAGTTGATTCAGAACATAACACCATTGTAAACAACTATATACATGGGTGCGCGTACGGCATTTATTTAACTGAATCTTCACATTACAATACCATTTATCATAATACAATTGATAATAACAATTATGGGGTGATGATAGTTAAATCAAACGATAATCATTTGTATTCAAATGCCGTTTGTGATAATTCCGTAACAGACATTACGGTATTATCAAGTACTAAAAATTATGGCGACAATTTCTGTGATGATCTAACTGCAGCTGGCAATTCGGTAACCTGCAGCAAGAGTTGCAGCAAGCGCGGCTGTGTTGCCGATGCACATCCCTCAACGGTCTTCAAATGTGGCAATACCGTCACTGAATCCTGTACACTGAATTTCGATTTGTATTGTACTGCTAATGGTCTAATTATTGGTGCAAACGGAATAACGGTCGATGGGAACAACTATAAACTAACAGGTAATAATGCGAACGATGGACTCAGGAACAATGGATACGATCACAGCACTATTAAGGATCTAACCATTAAGCGGTTCGATTATGGCATTCATCTCTATAGTGGAGCTAACAATAACACCATCAAGGGCATTACTGTTGATGACAATGACGTCTATGGCGTATATATCAGCTATTCTGATAATAATCAGCTTGTCCGGCTGAGTGAAGCGCTGCCATGGCCATCGCCCGGCAAGAGGATAAGAGACAATCACGTGGCTAATTCAGGATCTCATGGCGTGTATTTATCTATGGCTCACCATACAAGTATTGAACATACCGATATAACGGCGAATGGTGCTTCAGGGATTTATATGCTCGAATCAGAGCATAATGAACTACAAAGTAACAGTATAACCGATAATATAAATCATGGCATTCATATCACCCAGAAATCATCGTATAACAATATAACCGCGGGCAATACCATAACGGAAAACGGTGGGAACGGCATTTACCTGGCTAATTACGCCCGTAATAACCTCATCGAGGATGCCGATATAGTTGATAACACCCTCGATGGCATTGCAATCCTCAATTCAGAGAATACAACGATAAAAGGGAATACCATCACGCGAAACAGATGGGGCGTTGCCTGTGATAACGCACCGAATACCAAGGTTGAGAATAATACGATAGACGCTAATAGTATTAGCGCAGTTAGAATTTATAGATCAACATCAAATATCATCAAAAATAATCAGTTGCAATCGAGTAAGATTGGCATAGAGATGGTGGGAAATTCAAGTAACAATACCATACACATGAACCAGATAAGTGAAAATCTGCACGACGGTGTATATATCTATGGTTCACATCAGATCGTAGTTCAGGACAATGATGTCAATAATAACGGCGATTCCGGTGTCAACATCATCGGCAGCTTCAAGGTGAGCGTGATCAATAACTCGGTGAGCACGAACCATCGGGTAGGTCTGTTCATCAACGATTCTCACGACTGTCTCGTTTCTGGCACCATGATCTCCCAGCACAATGGTGGCATTGCGCTCACCGCAACGACCGCGGATACGGTGATTCGTGAGAGTTATGTCTGTAATAACACCCAGTATGACATTAAAAATTCGGGCACGGGGAATACCGGCTCGCAGAATTATTGCGATCTGGTGGCTGGCTGGCAAGATACAGGCGCTATCGCAGGCTGTTCGTACCGGTGTAACGAGTTCCCGAGTACCGATCTGGTCATCACGGACTTCTGGCTTGAGAATGGCACGATCTGCTACCAGCTCCGCAACATCGGCGATGCCGTGGCGCCCACCGGGCATTTGACCGGGTTATACCTGAGCGACCCTGCCACCTCACTGCCAAGCATGACGCAGCAGATCAATCTCGACCTGCCTCCCGGCAAGCGCCTGAAGCGCTGCTTCCCTACCCCGTGGCAGTGCTCCGGCTCGGCGGTTACCTTATACGTCTGTGCGGATTGCGCCGGGAACGTAGTTAGTGAAAAGAACGAGTGGAACAACTGCAGAGCGGAGACCTGGAAGTGCGACGCGACGCCCCCACACATCACCTCCGGGCCCACCGTCTCGGCGGTGACGCAGAACTCAGCCAGCATCTCGTGGGTCACCACCGAAGCGAGCGATAGTGTGGTGAAGTTTGGACGATATGCCGGGCTATATGAGGATCAAGTGAGCAGCGCAACGCTGACACAAACCCATGTGGTTGCCTTGAGCGCCCTGGCGCCGTCAACCACGTACCACTACGTGGTGCAATCGGCGGATGCCAGCGGTAACACGGTTGTCAGCCGGGAAGGGCTCTTTGAGACTCAACCGGTACCCGACAGTGAACCACCCGTACTCACCTCGCTGAATATCACCAAAGGTGCAGCTGATTTTGATTATTATGAAATTGAGGCTTCCGCTTCTGACAACGTCGGTATTGAGCGAGTTGAGTTTTACCTCGATGAGATACTTATCGGGATTGATTATACTGCACCCTATCGATTTGACCTGGTTCCCGGTGCCCTAGGTATATCGCGCGAGGAGTTTTTTATGCCACATGATATACGTGCAGTGGCGTATGATAAAGTGATGATGAGCCCTTTCCGTGTTCTGCCTTTCGAGCCAATTTACGAATGTGAGCATATCACTTTGGAGATCAATCGTCCCTATGAAGGTATGCCCATTTACACAGATCAGGACGCGGTGCCGGATGGTACCCTTGTAGATATCGAGGTATATGCGGCTGTGCGCGAAAGGGTTTGTACTATGCCTCATTGCCATGAGCCAGGCTGTAGAATGATGTGTCACGAAGAGATCCACAATGTATCACAGGTTAAGTTCTATGTCAACAATGTGCTGCTACATAGCTTTGCTCACGCATCATTCGACCATACGTATCTGTATGAATGGAATGCCAGTGGTTACCCTCTTGGAACTCACGTCATCAGAATCGATGCCATCGCAAGCGAAGACTGTAAACAGACGGTCCTCTGCAATGTGGAGGTAACAACAGGGGAGCCATCACTAGACATCAGCCGGGAAGTTTCACAGCTGGGTAATGTATTCCTCGTGGAACTGACCGTGCGGAACGACGGAGGGACCGTTGCCAGCGCCCCTATAGATAAGATAGAAGACACTGTTGCAGGTTTCCAGCCGCTCAGAGGACGGGCGAGTCAGTACGAGGTGACTTCTGAGTGTACTCTCAATGGCAAGCAGTGCGATATCGAGATTGATCTATTTTCGGATCCGAATGCGACCGCTGGAATCAGGTTGGATCCAGGGAGAGGAATCACCATAGAATACGAGGCTGTGCCTGTTTTGTATTCTGATGTTGACACGAGAGAGTACAGTATCGGTGATGAGGAGGTTAGCATCGTGTATGATTCGGGTACAGACGAGAATTTCGATAGGCCCTGTATCCTCACGTCAGACGGAACGCTGCTTGCCGATGCGATAGAAGATGCTCTGCTGGGGTCAGATTATTTGATAGTTACAAACCCAGCACGGTTATTTAGATTCTACAGTGACAATGAGGTAGATGAGCTTTTATCATCCATGGCTAGCCTGGCCGCCGAGAAGAACGGCGTACTTGGATATTTGAATACCACCGATAGCGAGACGTTTAAGAGTTTGATAGAGCCCGATGGCCAGTGGAGTAGTCAACTGACCCCTGATTGGACCTCGACGGGATACCTGCTGATTGTAGGAGAGACCGAGATTGTGCACAGTCGGACTCGCGATAATGCTCGGCTTTCAGACAACCATTATGCAGACATTAGTGGGCGTGGTCGGCCAGAGCTGATTGTGGGACGCATCATAGGAGATAGCCCTGCTCAGTTGATGACGCCAATCGAAACCAGTCTCCTTGACCAATTTGATCGCACCGATGCGTTCGTGATGAGTGGCATCGGTGGCGGTAGGACCAGCTTCGAAAACAACGCTGATGATATCGCGGATCTCCTCGACGACGAATTCACGGTCGACCTGATATATGGGAGCGCTTACTCCAATGATAGCCAAAGGCTTGCGGCTTTCACCAATAATACCATAGACAAGGACGTTATTGTTTATAGGGATCATGGCTCAGAAAATTGTTGGTCGCACACCATTTGTGAAAACGATGGTTGTTTTCCGTTGAATTTTGGCACTAGTTATCCTTTTGCCTTTGGCCTGGTCTGTTTGGCTGGTCATTACGAAGTTACGCCTAATAATGGAGATGATTACTGCATTGGTGAGGCATTTCTGGATAGTAATGTCGGTGTTTACATTGGTGCGACCGAGGAATCACCTCGTGGTGTGAACAATGAAGCCGGAAAGGAATTCTTTAGGCGATGGGTAGACAGCGATAAATCCATTGGTCAAGCTTTCAAAGAGACGAAGCGTGAAATCTATAGAGGCGATATAGGCGATCTTTGGGGATGGAATGAAAGGAAGTGGGTGTGGGAATACAACCTCTATGGTGATCCCAAATACGGTGCATCACCAGCAGCAGATGTTGGTTTAGCTACCGTACCGCAATCGTCACCACCCGTATCTTCACTTACAGTGGCCGTCCCCGATTATGAAGTGAAAACAGTAGATGGAGAAGATTATATTGAAATACCCGGGGGCCTGTCAGTGCTGGAGGAAGGTAAACCGCTGGTTCCCTATTACACCGTCTCACGTGACTTTGCCAAGGGCTATGAGGTGCAGGATGTTACAATGATCGAACGATCTGGCCTGACGACCGCAACAGGGTTCAATTTGCCTCTGGTGAGCATGGCTCCCGATGGCGCTGAGGGCATGGCTTCAGGTACATTCGAAGAATTCGCGGGTTCAGAATGGTATCCGGAGGAAGATTACCGGTGGGAAATCATAGAGAACCCTGATGGCAGCACGACCTTACGTATAGCAATGTTCCCCTTCTATTACAATCCACTCACCACCGATGTCCACTTTTACCAGAATTATAGTTTTGACATTGCATACGCCACTTCGCCCATTGAAATAACCCACCTCAGCACGGACAAGGATGCTTATCCTCAGGCTGATAAGGTCTCGATTGATCTCTGGTTAAGTAACCCGGGCGAGCCGGAAGATGTTGTTCTCAGTGCAGTAGTAAGGGCAGAGAGTTCAGATTCAGTTCTTGATGGTTTACTCCTGCGCAGACTGGAGAATGTAACGGGGGTCGCTTCTTTCTCCGCGGTGTGGGACACTACGGGCTTCGAACCGGGCGACTACCTGGTGGAGGCGGAACTACACGCCAATAACGGGACGCTGCTGGACCGCGAAACCCGGTGGTTCGTCCTGGGGCTCTCCTCGGGCGAGATTACGCACTTCACCGCCACGCCGGAAAACTTCGAGATTGGCGACGATATCACGATAGACCTGACGTTCGAGAACACAGGCACGGTGGATCTCACGGGCACTGCGGTTATACTGGTGCGCAATGCAACCGGTGCTGAGGTTATGGCGTTCAGGCATAATGTGACAGATTTGATCCCCCTGGAATCGGTGAGCTTTAGCGATACCTGGAATACCGCTGCTGCAGCAGAAGGCGCTTATGAAATTATAGGCTACGTCCTGTATGAGAGTACCGCAACGGATCCGGTCTCTGCCAGTGTACGGACCACACCCGGCGTCTTCGACACCGGCGCGTCGGCACAGCCGTACCCCTCCCTCGCAGGCACGCATAATGGCACGATCACGCCTTCGTTTAATCTCTCCGTAAGCAAACTCTACACCTATCCCACCTTAGGCACCGGCGGGCATACTGAATATGCAGCTATCTCGTATGCAAACGGCACCGTACTAGCAGAGGCTCACTGGAACGGCTACGGTGGCGACTGGCATAACCACACCTTCAACACCGCATTCACTCTCTACGCCAACGAAACCTACAACTACACCATCCGCACCGGCTCGTACCCCCAGATCATCCACGCTGAAAGTAAAGATGTAACCGGTGGTAGAATCACCTGCGAGGAGTTCGTGGACAGCAACGGCAAACGGCACGAGGGGTGGATACCGGCGATACGGCTGAGCTGAGCTGAGCCGAGCAGAACGTTCAGAAATTAGCCTTTACAGATGCACAGCTCGCCGTCCGCGTGCTCACCCAAGGTGAAGAAGGCGGGCATGTTTCTTCTGAGTGTTACCGCTTTCTTCCATTGTCATAACTGCTGCTCGTTTGATGGTTTGCTATGATTCCCAGGACGGGAACCCAACAGGACTATCAAAAGTTACCCTGCCGAGTTGCCAATCTTCGTTCAGTATATCGGTGCCTGGCAAGTTTGAGTCCTTCGAACCAGATGATGCTGAGGATACCCGCGACTATGCACATACATAGATCGATACCATGAAGTGCAGAGAAACGGAACAACTCACGCAGATATGGTACATATAATACGAGACTAAGGAACACCAATATACCACCAATCACACCTACTAAGGCGGTATTTTTGGAGTGCCACGTGGCCACGGCAGCGCGTGACCACGAGCGGTTCGTAACTATCAGCGCAAGATTGGCTAAGACGAGCGTAGTGAAGGTGAGGGCGCGGGCGTCATATTCCCCCTGCCCTCGATAGATGGCAATACTAAAAATCGCCAGGAGCAGGGCCAATATGCTCGCTCCTTGGAGTATGATCATGCTGAGCGTAGGCCTGTCGAAAAGCGATGCTTTCGGGTTACGAGGTGGGCGCTTCATAACGTCAGCCTCTTCGGGCTCCGCTTCGAACGCAATTGAACAGGCAGGATCGATGATCAATTCGAGGAATACTATGTGGACGGGCAAAAGAATCAGCGGCCACCCGAGCAAAATTGGAATGAACGACAAACCCGCGATGGGTATGTGGATCGCAATTACGTATGCCATTGCCTTTTTGATGTTGTCGTATATTCTCCGACCCATCTTTACTGCCTGTACGATAGAGGAAAAGTCGTCGTCGAGGAGAACAAGAGCTGCGGACTCCCGGGCTACGTCTGTTCC
The DNA here is from genome assembly GCA_049975405.1 of Candidatus Methanospirareceae archaeon. Classification (GTDB taxonomy): domain Archaea; phylum Halobacteriota; class Syntropharchaeia; order Alkanophagales; family Methanospirareceae; genus JACGMN01. The sequence goes on along the minus strand of JBNGDK010000056.1, from coordinate 2,349 downwards.
GCGACCACCCATGGCCACGCCGATGCTGGCAGATTTCAATGCAGGTGCGTCGTTCACGCCGTCACCCGTCATTGCGACAACCTCGCCATTGGTCTTGAGCGCATCGACAATCCGAAGTTTTTGCTCCGGCACTACCCTTGCAAACACCGGCATATTCTTGATGCATTCTTGAAGCTTTGACTCATCCATTGCATCGAGTTCGGAGCCCGTAAGAAGATGTTCAGAATTTCTGAGACCTATCTCTCGCGCTATATGCTGGGCGGTACCAGGATAATCCCCAGTGATCATAACCACCCGTATGCCCGCGTTATAACATTCCGCAACAGCCTCAGCAACACCCGGGCGCACGGGATCGACAAAGCCAATAAGACCGAGGAACTCGAAATTGAAGTCATGCTGCTGATCCGGCAGATCCTGTTTTTTGAAATACGCTTTTGCCACTCCAATTATCCGGAGTCCTTCATCAGCCATCTGACTTATGTGTTTTATGCGCTCCTTGCGTTCTGCGTCACTGAGATGACACAACTCGGCAATAGCCTCGGGTGCACCTTTTGCCGCAATAATATAATCCATTCCGTCAGGCGAACTCATCACTTGCGACATCGCGAGCAATTCCTTTGATAACGGGTATTCCTGTACCAGTGTCCAATCCTCGTGGACATGTTCCGTCTTCACGAGGGCCGTGTCTTTGAGGTGCAGCAATGCTTTCTCCATCGGGTCAAACGGATCTTTCTTGCTGGCTAAGATACCAAATTCCACCAGCTCATGGAACGCCTCGGGTAAAGTCGGTTCTTCTTGTTTGACGTCACAAATAGTTCCGTTGACGATGAGCTGACGAACAGACATACGGTTCATCGTCAACGTACCGGTCTTATCCACGCACAGCACGCTCGCAGCGCCCAGGGTCTCAACAGCTGGTATTCGACGAGCCAGGACATTATGCTGAGAGAGCCGCCAGGCTCCTAAAGCCAGAAAGATGGTTAAGACCACGGGGAATTCCTCCGGCAGGATGGCCATCGCCAGTGTTATACCGGCCAGTAACCCGTTGACCCAATTGTCTCGGGTAACCCCATATGCAATGACAACAGCAACACAGAGGAAAAAACCAAGTACCGCAAAGTTCCGGACAAGCTTTCTCGTTTCTTGCTGTAACACGGTATCCTCGGTTTCCAGTGCCTGTAACGCCTTGCCGATCTTGCCCATTTCCGTCTGCATGCCCGTGGCCAGCACCTTTGCTATACCCTGGCCTTCTACGACAAGCGTGCCCGAGTAGATAAACGGGAGATCTTCCCCGCCCGGGTTGGTCATTTCCTTAACGCCATCCCATTGAAGTTTACGAACCGGGGCAGACTCGCCGGTCAGCAACGATTCGTCCGCCGAGAGATGGCTGCTTGAAAGAATAACCGCATCAGCCGATACACGGTCACCTTCCGATACAACAAGAATGTCACCTACTACTACCTCACGACCGGGTATGCGCCGCTCTTTACCATCGCGAATTACCAGGGCGCGAGGACTTGAAAGATCGCGGAGCGCTTCAAGCGCGCGTTCGGTTTTTCGTTCCTGATAGAAGGTGATACCCATGATGACGAAGACGAAGCCAAGCAGCATCAACCCCTCTTCCAGATCGCCCAAAAAGAGATAGAGCGTGCCGCTAGCGAGTAAAAGGACGAACATAGGTTCGCGGACGACTTCGAATGCTATAGCAAGTACGCCTCGCTTCTTTGTCGAGGGAAGTTCATTGTAACCGTCCTTCCGTATCTTCTCAGCCGCATCTTTTCCTGAGAGCCCCTGGAAAGCCGTGACTGCATTAACCATCAGATCGTAGTCTCCGCGTTTACATCATAGAGGGGAGATTTTGAAATTTTAAAAATCACGGTTAATGATGTACAACCATCTGCGGTCTCAAACCTCACTCCCCTAGGTCTCATTGCGCTTGTTAGCAGACTATCTGCGATCGCTGCAGTTGCAATCGTCCGAAAGAGGCGCTAAAGCCTCTTTCACCTTTTTCATTTTTGCAGGTAATAGAGCGGCCTCGCTTAAGTTTGTGGACGTGAACGGCAACCTGCACGAAGGCTGGATACCCGCAATACGACTGAGCTGAGCTGAGCCGAGCCGAGCAGAAAGTTCAGAAATTCGCCCTTACAGCTGCACAGCTCGCCGTCCGCGTGATCACGCACGGTGAATAAGCCGGGCATGCTTCTTCTTATGCGTGTTACCGCTTTCTTCTATCTTCATAACAGCTCCGCAACGCCCATGCCGCGCGATACTACGAAAGCGAACTACAGGATATCCTCGGAGCGAAGGATAAACCTTCACTCCTCCACCCAGGACCGATGATCAGGACAG